>JBILPO010000218.1:0-4258 GCA_044373805.1 Pelobium sp. | reverse complement strand
CATTTCCTTTAACATTGGCTGTGGCTTTTAGGAATAAAATTTCTATAATACTTAGATTTCCATTAACAGAACCAGATATTTCTGCACTATCAGAATTGATGTTACCAATTACTTCTCCTGTAGCGCCTATTACTACCTTTGCTTTTGAGCTTACATCTCCGATGATTTTTCCGTCTATTCTAACATCTCCTTTTGTGCTTAAATCACCATTTATTTCTGTGCCAACGCCAATAATGTTAATTGAGCCAGCTTTTTGATCTCCTTGTAATGAAGCTTCTTTCTTTTTTTTGAACATGACTAAAGTTTAAAAGGTCATATAATTTTGCGGGTTAACTGGTATTCCATTAAACCATAATTCAAAGTGAAGGTGTGGTCCAGTAGAAAATTCGCCTGTGTCTCCAACTACCGCAATCACTTCCCCCGCACTAACGAAGCTACCAACTTTTTTTAATAAAACGGAACAATGCTTATAAAATGAAAGCAGATTATTGCCATGCTGAATGGCAATAACGTATCCGGTTTCAGAGGTGAAATTAGAAAAGACTACGGTTCCGTCTAATGTAGCTTTAATATTTTCATTCTTTCGAGAGGTAATGTCTACTCCGTAATGTTGCTTTTGAGAATTGAAAATGTTGTTTATTTTACCTCTTAACGGATTAAAAAAAGCGTAGGAAGCTATTCCTGTTTTTAAAGGCGTATTCTCTGCATTTAAATCGAATTTACCTTCAGCTTCTATCAGTTCTCTTAACTCTTTCTCTTCGCTTGAAAGTTTTTGATTAAGCCTAATACTATCTGTAGCTTTAGATAAATCTTTAGGCTTTTCTTGTTTTACATTGCTTAATTCGCCATTGATAATGTTTTTTAAGTTAGCCAAGTAAATTTCATTGGCTTTTGTAAGCTGATCTAAGGAATCTATTTTGGCATAAGCTTCAATAATATTTTTTTTCGAGCCTTCGTCTGTAACTCCAGATAAATATTCTCTAAGTGGGGTGTACCTAATGGCGGTAATAGTTAAAAATATTAGAATAATAGCAAATGCGGTAGTTCCAATAATTAAATACCATAGAGATGCATTAAAGGACGCTTTCTCTTCAAAAGTATCATCATTAAGTATTACTAATTTGTATTTTTCTTTTAACCTGTCTATGAGTTTTTTTCTTTTACTCATTCTTATTAAAAAATCATGGCTTAATTAATATCTTTATTTCCAGAATATGTGCAATATAAAATATTTTTGCTCGTATTAATTTCGATTATTTAAAAATACCGTCTTGAAGTTTTCTTATAAACATTGTTATATTTTTTTTAGCTCTTTGATCTGTATAATGATTTGGAGCTGTTCCGCTAAGAAAGACAGAACAAAAGTACGTTTCATGAAAAATGTAACGGCCCACTATAATATATATTTTAATGCCAATGAACTTCTAAAAGAAAGTGAACTCACCATTAAAAAATCTTTAGAGGATGATTATAATCTTATTCTAGAGATATTCCCCATTCCTAATGAAGAGTCTTCAGCAAATGAAACGGGTAATTTAAATGAAGTCGTAAAAAAAGCGAATACCATTGCAATAGATAAATATGAAAGCAATTGGTTAGATGACTCTTATTTATTATTGGCTAAAGCCGAGTATTTAAAGGGTGATTTTTATAACGCAGTAGAATATTATAGTTATGTAGGATCAACTTTCCCAAAAGAAAAGAGGAATAAATTGGCCGCGTATTTAGGACAGGTGAAGAGTGATTTTGCTTTGAATAACATTAAAGAAGCAGATTCTGTACTCAAATTGGCGGTTCAGCTAAAGTATAAATATTTTAAGGATGAGGTAGAGGCCGCACAGGCTCAATTGGCTTTAAATAATGATGATATTAAAGAAGCAATACTTCATTTGGAAAAAGCGGTTAATTTGACTTCTAATAGCTACAACAAGATAAGATGGAGGTATATTTTAGCGCAGTTACAGGAGTTAAATAACGAGCCTGAAGAAGCTTACAAAAACTTCATAAAAATTGCAAAAAGTAATGCGTCATTTGAAATGTCTTTTAATGCCAATTTAGCAAGCATAAGAATTAATGAAAATGCTGATGGAAAACGTTTTAACAAAATAGCAACTTTAAAAAAACTTTTAAAAGAAGATAAAAATAGAGAGTTTAAGGAACAAATTTATTATCAAATAGCAATAGCTCACATTGAATTGAGGCAATTTGATAAAGCAACTGAATATTTTCAAACGTCAGCTCATACGGTACCGGGTACAGTTAAACAAAAAGGGTTAAGTTTTTTAAAATTAGCTGAGCTTAATTTCGATTCTTTAAAAAATTATACGCAAGCTCAACTTTATTATGATAGCACTTTACAATATCTTCCTAAGAACTATCCTGATTATAAGAATATAGTTGTAAAAGCCAATAACTTACAATATTTGGCTGATAGGCTTACGATTATAGAAACGCAAAAGAATTTATTGCAGTTAGCTAATTTGCCTGATGATGAGATAGATAAAAAAGTTGATCAACTGTTAAAAGAAAAACAAGACGCTTTAGTAGCACAGCCAACTCTTTCAAATAACACTTTGGCAGATAATAAAACTTCTAATTTAAACACTAATCAGTCTGGTGGAAGTTTTTATTTTTATAACTCAGCCGCATTAAGTCAGGGATTAAGTGAATTTAAGAGGAGATGGGGAAACAGAAAATTAACAGATAATTGGCGAATAAGCACAAGTAGTTTAAATAATGACATCGCTAAGAATACTATAAATAACGGTTCAGTAGTAAATACCGGAGCTGTAATTTCTGTCGACAGAGATTCCATAAAGGCTGATTTTTTGAAGACATTACCTTATAGTCCTGGAGCAAAGCAAATTGCAAATTCTAAAATATCTACAGCACTTTATGAAATTGCAATTTTTTATAAAGATGTTTTGAAAGATAATTTTGAAGCCGCTGAAGCTTTAGAAGCCTTAATCATAAATTATCCTAATGATACCAATGCGGCCAGTATTTATTATCAACTCTATAGGTTGTTAGAAAATGAAGATAGAAATCGTTCTGAGAATTTCAAGAATCAACTACTTCAAAAATATCCTAAATCGGTTTTTGCCAAAACAATTTCTGACCCAAATTTTGGAAAAGATGAAGAGTTATCTGATCAGAAAATTAAATTTTACTATACCGGTTTATATGAGCTATATCAACAAAAAAAATACAATCAGGTATTACAACAAATTACGCTACTGCAAGATAGTTTAGGCTCTTTTAAAAAGTTAGAACCTCAGTTTGCGTATTTAAAAGCTTTGGCTTTAGGGAACACGCAAAAATTACCTCCATTTTTAGCCAGTTTAAACGATATTGTGAATAAATATCCTGAGAATTCAGAAGTTACACCATTGGTAAAACAACAAATAGCATTTATAACAAGCAATAGAAGTGTTTTTGATCAACGACCAACTGCTCTCTTGGCTTATGATGAGAATGCGCAGCTGGCAAAAGGGCAAGAAATTTTGAATATTCCTAAGGTAGAGCAGCCGCAGCCTCCAATGGTTGCGCAACCCAAAGCAGAAGTTAAAAAGGGAGTAGATGAGAAACCAGTTTTAGCAGTTAATAATAAACCAGCTGAATTGGTTCCAGAAAAAAAAGAAGCCACAGCAATTGAACCCGAAAAGCCTAAAGAGATAATTTTTAGTGTCAATACCAGACAAAAACATTCCATAGTTATTAATATTACAGATCCAAAGGTGAATGTTGCACAACCTTTTTCTCGACTATCTCAATATTTTTATTCTAAATTTGACCCTTCAAAGGTTAATTTGGTAATTAGAGTTGTTGGGCAAACAGATAAATTTATTATTGTTAGTGGTGATTTTTACGCTAAGGCTGACGCTGATAAAGTAGCAAACGAATTAGATGAGAATCTGCCTAAAATTATGGAAGGGCAAGCCGCAAAGTATATCAAATTTGTTGTTTCTGAAACCAATCTAAATTTACTTACAACTAGAGAAGCCATAGAACAGTATGTTAAATCTATTTCAGAAAAAAAATAATGCAAAGCAAAGAAACTCTTCATAAAAACGAAATTTCATCATTTAATAAATCCTTTTGGAAGCTAGTTATTGGGTTAGTAATATTTATAGCATTAATAATTACCGTTACCGGTTTTGGATTATTTGGTGATTTACCTTCATTTCGTGATCTTGAAAACCCTAAAAGCAATCAAGCATCAGTAATTTATACGATAGACAAAGTAGAGCTAGGGAAT
>JBILPO010000219.1:0-4258 GCA_044373805.1 Pelobium sp. | reverse complement strand
TAGGCATTTACCACATTTGGATTTTCTTGTCGGCAAGGCCCGCACCACGATGCCCAAAAATCAATTAAAACATATTGTCCTTTAAAACTAGAAAGCTTAATAGCAATTTGTTCGGCAGTTTTTTCCTCAAAATCTACTGCATTCACGCCAATAGCAGTTCTTTTCGCTAAGGCGAGTCTTTGTAAAACAGATTGGGCTAAAATGTCTTTCTTCAACTCGTTAGAAAGTTTTTGATAGGTACTTTCTACCAAATCAACATTCATATCTTCGGTTGCTAAATCAGCATTTAAAGCGTATAGACTGATGTAAGAGTTTGGCTTTGAGGTGATAAAGTATGCAATAGCCGTTTTTCTATCTTCTATTAATGCTAAGTATTTATCTTGAAAGCCTTGAGCAATTTCTTGTTTATTCCTTTTCTCTGGTGATAAAGCTCCAAACTCATTGTTTAAAGCTATTAATTTTTGTTCTATTGGCTGAGTTGATTGTATAAAAGCTGCATTGTCTTTAAAAATATTTAAGCCCGAAAGCATAGAATTAGCTACCGAATCGGATGCAGTTAAAGTAGCTTCTCCAGGCTCAATATAAAACCGGTAAATATCTTTAGGGCTTTGTTTGGTTTGCAAATCTTTGCCGCTGTGGTCTAACAATAAAATGGCTACTGCAGGAGAAGCTAACGCTATATTAAACTCAAATTTTCCATTAATTATTTTGGCAGAGTCTAATTTTTCTTGCTGATTAGTGAGATGGATAAGGTAAATGTTTTTATTTTCCTTTAAATTTTTAATCTCGCCTTTAAGGTTAAAAGAGCTTTGAGCAAAAACCAATAGTGGAATTTGTAGGATGATGGAAAATAGAAATCTTTTCATTTTAGTTTAATTTTTGATAAGTGCGCCACCATAAATCAGGCATTTCTCCAGAAACTGCCAATTGGTAATCTTCATATAAGCAAGGCACTAAATGAAAGCGCTCGTTTTTAGAACCTAAAGTTGGATAAGGCACTTGCATCCACCAACGGTCTGTTTTTTTGCTTTTGATGAAAATTAGCTCATGAGCATCTTCCTTTAAGCTAGTTTTATAAATTACGTAATCTGTTTTTGGCTTCAACGGAATATCTTTCTTTCTGTTATAAAAGCCATCTAAAAAGCACCAAATCATTTGGGCTACCAACATGGCGGTTTGTCCGTTTTGATCATAAGCGGGATTAAATTCATAAAAACCGATAGAACTTAATTTATCGCTAAAACCAGCATATCTGCATAGCTGACAAGCCTCTTCACCATAAAAACCATTTGGGCCAGCGTTGGCATTAGCCATAGCGTCAGATGCTCTAATGCTAGAAATGTCAAAACTAATCATGTCAGCATTTCTAATTACTGGCTCGGCAATATGCATAGCGCCACTAATCTCTCCTAAACGTTGAGCATCAAAAAAAAGTTTATCCATTACCCTTAAACTATCTTGATTCACAAAATAGGTTTGGTAACCCAAATTGCTAAAATTGAATAGATAATTGGGTTGATGTAAGAATATTTTATTAAGGTAAGAAATGGAATTAGTGGCTACAGAATCATCTTCAGATTCATCTAAATCAAACTGAGCGTCTATAATTACCAAATCTACTTTTTGCTCTAATTCTTCATAAGCCATATACTGGGCATAGGTTAAATCCTGCCCACCACCTAAAATAATTGGGAAAATCTCATTTTTAATGAGCTCATTCACTACCATTTTTAAAGCAATGTAGGTGTCAGAAATTTTCTCTCCGGCTTTGATATTCCCCAGATCAACAATTTTCGCTTTATAAGCGCCCTCATTTAATGCATATAATTTTTCTCTGATATAATCTGGCCCCAAGGCACAACCTTGGTTATTTACCGCACCCCGATCATCTAAAATCCCGATAATAGCAATATCATATTTCTCTTCTTCCAAATCTGGAAAAGAAGTTTCATGAATGACAATTTTCGCTCCTAAATGGCTAGAATAATACCCATCCTTTGGAGTGAATTTAGAAACGTTTACAGGATAAAAATAATCTGATAAAGACATAAGAAAAAAAATTCCCCCAAATATCTATTTTTTAAATTAAAATATATGTTCAGAATCATTTTTTACTGGCAGAGTGCAAATATTTTTAAAACTTTTTTCTTTTAGCTTTGTGAATCCTCAGTGAATTTTGCGGAACAAATTTTAACAGCATGATTTTAGTTACAGGCGCAACAGGCTTTTTAGGTGCAGAATTGGTGATTCAGCTTTTACAAAAGGAAGACAGAATTAAATGTATTAGAAGGGACAATTCAACCATTCCACAAAAGCTAATTCCTTTTAATGATAAAATAGAATGGCTAATAGCCGATATTTTAGATTATTCTGATTTGGATGCCGCCTTTGAAGGAGTCTCTGAAGTTTTTCATTGTGCGGCTTTGGTTTCTTTTGAGCCATCTTTTAAACAAAAAATGTTAGCAGTAAATGCCGAAGGAACTGCCAACTTGGTGAATTTATGCTTAAGCCATTCTGTTAAAAAATTAGTTCATGTAAGTTCTATTGCTGCGTTAGGTAATGCCAAAGAAGGCGAATTAATTGACGAAAAAAACTTTTGGGAAGGTTTTGAATCTCATGATGCTTATTCGGTTTCTAAATATAGAGCAGAAATGGAAGTTTGGCGAGGCATTAATGAAGGTTTAAATGCCGTAATTGTTAACCCATCTATCATTCTTGGTGAAGATGTGGGAGCAGCAGGTAGCGGAGCTCTTTTTGAAACCGTAAAGGGGGGTATTAAATATTATACTTGCGGTGCAAGTGGCTTTGTTAATGTTAAAGATGTAGCAAAAGCGATGATTTTATTGATGGAAAGTGAGGTATGCAATGAACGTTTCATCATCAATGCCGAGAATTATTCTTATAAAAACTTATTTACCGAAATTGCTCAGGCTTTTCATATTCCTGCTCCAACAAAAGAAGCAAAACCTTGGATGCTGGCTTTAGCTTGGCGAGCAAATGCGATAAAAAATGCAATCAACAGCAGCAAAGGAGGCTTAACAAAATCTACTTCAAAAAGCGCTTCTACCATTCGTGAGTTTAGTAACGCCAAAATCAAAGAGCAATTAAATTTAGAATTTATTCCTATTAGCGAAAGCATTACCAAAATCGTAAATAGTCTAAAAATTAGCTAAAACGTATAAAATTTTAGCTTTTTAGAAATCATTTCTGCATTTTTGCGGAATAAAATAATTGCTTTGAAGCCATACTTTATTATAGATTTCGATAGTACTTTTACACAGGTAGAAGCTCTAGACGAGTTAGCTCGAATTTCTTTAAAACATCATCCAGATAGAGAAATCATCTATCAAAAAATAGAAGATTTAACCAACTTAGCAATGGAAGGCCAGCTTTCTTTCTCAGAAAGTTTAGAAGGTCGAGTGAAATTGTTAAATGCCAATAAAGGGCATTTAACGCAATTGATAAAGCATCTAAAGAAAAAGGTTTCCGCTTCTTTCCACAGAAACAAATTGTTTTTCAAAAAACACGCTGATGAAGTTTTGATTGTTTCTGGTGGTTTTAAAGAATTTATTACTCCTGTAGTTTCACCTTATTACATCAAAAAGAAAAATATTTATGCCAATACTTTTTTGTTTGATGCAGATAATCAAATTATAGGTTACGATGCCGAAAACCCATTATCACAAGAAAACGGAAAAGTAAAGCTATTGAAACAAATGGCCTTAAAAGGTGATATTTATGGCATTGGCGATGGTCATTCTGATTTTCAGCTCAAAGAATTTGGAATGATTAAGAAGTTTTTCGCTTTTACAGAAAACATTGAAAGAAAAACCGTTGCCGAAAAAGCAGATCACATAGCGCCAAGTTTCGACGAGTTTTTATATGTGAGTGATTTGCCCAGGGCGATTTCATATCCTAAAAACAGAATTCTTTGCCTTTTAGTGGGCGATGTTCCTCAAGAAAGTATCGAATTATTGAAGAAAGACGGCTTTTCTATCCGTCATAAAGATACTTTCGAAGAAAAATATGTGAAAGATGTGGGCATGTTGCTTTTAGGAAATGGGGAGCTGATTAGCAATGAGCAGCTTAAAAAAGCTGTAAAATTAAAAACCTTGGGTTTTATAGGTAGCGCCAAAGAAAAAATCAATTTAAACCTTTGCACAGAAATGGGCATTGTAGTTTTTGATAGTGCAAACAGCGGTACGGCAAATAAAACCTTAATTGCCCGTCGCATGGCCGATTTCATAAATACCGGAAC
>JBILPO010000217.1:0-4259 GCA_044373805.1 Pelobium sp. | reverse complement strand
AACATGGCCTCAGTAAAATTTAAAATGTTGTTAAGAAAACTGTTTACCCTAGTAATTTCTGCATCTTTAATTTCTGTTTCAGCAATTAACTTGGCTAAGGTTTTAACAGTCTGACTCATTGACTGTGTTCTCTCTTCAATTTTTTTTTCTAACTCGGCATTTAATTCCAATAAATCAAGTTCGGCCTTTTTACGTTTAGAAATATCATTAATAAGTACAATTATATATTTGCCATTTTTAGAGTTAGAATAATCAAATGTAACTTCAACCGGAAATTTTGTGCCATCTTTTTTAACCGCATTAACCTCTACATCTTGTGCAGCATACTCTTCTATAAAATTTTCATTGTTTGTTTGACTTTCTTTTGCATTAAGTGCTAAAAAATGATTAGGGATCAGAATTTCGATAGGTTTATTAATTAACTCTTCTTCTGTAAATCCGAATTGCTTGAGTAAAAAATCATTAACCATAACTATGATTCCATCATCATTTGTTATTATTAAAAAACCCATAGATGCGTTTTTACATGTTGAACTTAATTCAAGTTCTTTTCTTATGTTCATAGATGTTTAATAGAAGTAGGTTATATCAAATTTAACAAAAAAATATTTAATTAATCAAATTTTTGAGATTCAAAATTCCCTAAATCCATCGCTGTTAAGAATTTACCTTTTGTATATGGTATATATATAATAGTTTTCTTTTTCCTATTAGTAGAGTTCTAATTATGTTTTAGCTGTTCTCAACAAATGGGAAATTAAACTAGATTGATATCTTTCTTAATCAGAAACCAACCTTTCATCATAAGCATCAATTTACTTAGAGTTAAATGTAATTGAGTGTAGAAACCATGAAAATTTTTATCAAACACTTGTTTTGATAAACATTTTATTTGTGAAGTGTGAAATACCATGCTCAGACCTGTAAAAATACCTGTAAAAATTACACAATTCGATTTACAAACACTTAAAGTCTAACTTTTTTCTTGTGATAAGTCTATACATTTAAATCATAATATTTAATAATAGGTTGTTTAATTTTAAATAAAAGTAAATTTTATGAACAAATTTTATATTTTTTATTCGTTTTGCTTAATTATATTAAGCTCATCATGTGCTCCGAGGAGAAACCTTGTTTATTTTAGCGATTTAACTAATAAAACTGGAAACGACCAGTTCATTACCGCTGATACAGAGCCAAAAATTCAGACTAATGATTTATTAAGTGTAACCATTAATACACTTAGTAGTGAGTCTAACATCTTATTTTCTTCAAATACCAACAACATTAACAAAAGCGGTTATTTTGAGAAAGACGGTTATCGGGTAGATAAAGAAGGTAATATCAATTTGCCTGTAGCTGGTCTTATCCCATTAAAAGGTTTAACCATAGAACAGGCACAACAAAAAATGGTTAAAACACTAAGTAATTATGTTAAAAATCCCATTGTTAACATCCAGTTTCAAAATTTCAGAATTACTGTAATTGGTGAAGTAAACAATCCGTCCACTATTAATGTCCCTAATGAAAAAATCAATTTATTAGAGGCATTAGGAATGGCCGGAGATTTAACCGTTTATGGGAAACGAGAAAATGTACTGGTAATTAGAGAAACCGACGGGAAACGGTCTCTTGTACGCATGAATCTAAATAACAGAGATGTCCTTAATTCGCCCTACTTCTACCTCAAGCAGAACGATGTAATCTACGTTGAACCAGACAAATCAAAAGCAATAGAATTCAGCCCAAATAACAGATTAATGCCTCTCTTAGTAGCTTCAATATCTGCAATAGCGATATTATCTACAGCATTATTATCAAATTAATTTTTATTAAAGGACCATTAAATTTAAAAATCATGGCTTTACCATCACAAAATAAACAGTCTTTCTCAACAAAAGAAGACACTAAAGAATCAATGCTAAAATATCTTAAATATTGGTATGTATTTGCAATTGCTATTGTACTATGTATAAGTGCAGCTTATACGTATATAACCTTTGCTACGCCTTTTTACAAAGTAAGCAGCACTTTATTAATTCAAAACGATTTTAAAGGTGATGGATTATTGAAAGGAACAGCTTTTAGTGATTTAGATATGTTTCATGCTGCCAGAACGGTAGATAACGAAATGGAAGTATTAAGATCAAGAGATTTAATTTATAAAACACTAAAAGATCTTTCTTTAGAAACTCATTATTATTTAGAAGGGAAAATTACTGATGAAGAATTGTATGATCAATCTTTACCAGTTAGGGTTATAATTTATAATTTAAACAATAAGGCCTATGCTCAAAAACTAAACCTTATCATAAAAAACAATGACACATTTTCTATCACCAACAATGGAAAAAGAGTAACCTACAGATTTGATCAACTCATTAACGGACCAGGTTACAGCATTAAAGTAATTAAAGGCCCTGCATTTAAACCTAATTATGCGCCTATAAACATTGCGTTTAAAGATTTATACTCTATGGCAGAATATTATAGCTTAACTGCCCTTACCATATTACCCATTGTTAAAGATGCTAACACAATTGTAATTAGTCTTTTAGATAATGTACCTCAAAGAGGGGTAAACATCTTAAATAAATTGATTCAAAATTATAATGAGCGAAACGTAGATACCAAAAATATAGTTGCAAGAAATACGATCCGTTTTATTGATGAACGATTAAAAAGTCTATCTGGTGATTTATCTGTGGTAGAACAAGATGTAGAAGATTACAAACAGCGTAACAGGGTAACCAATTTTAATGCTGATGCTGAGATAAATTTAAAAACATCTGGCAATTATGATCAAGAGCTTTCTCAATCACAAATTCAATTAGATGTTCTACAGTCTTTAGAAGAATACCTTAACCAGGAAGATAGCAAATATGAGATTGTACCCAGCACACTTGGTATAGGTGATGTTACTTTAATTAACCTAATAAACAAGTATAATGATATGCAAATAGACAGAGAGCGTTTATTGCGTAGTAATAAAAGCAATAATCCACTTATTGTAAATATTGATGATCAATTGGTTGCGTTAAAATCTAACCTAAAGGAAAACCTAAGAAACGTAAGAAGGGGACTTTCTTTAGCAAGAAACAATTTCTTATCAAAATCTAATCAATATGAATCTAGAATAAGGAACGTTCCTACTATTGAGCGTGGCTTAATGGAGCGTAACAGAAACCAAGCTGTTCAGGCTGGTTTATATGAATATCTTTTACAAAAACGCGAAGAAACAGCCTTGTCATTATCAGCAACTATTCCAACTTCTCAAGTAGTAGATAAGCCTGCTTTTAATACCAATCCGGCTAAACCAAAAGAAGCTTTAATTTACCTATGCTCTTTATTTGCAGGTTTCCTTTTACCATTATTTATATTCTTTGGGAAAGATAAGTTAAATACAAAAGTGAAAGATGTAAATGATGTACAATTGATTGGTGGTACAAGAATTTTAGGCGAGTTAAGCCACAAAGAAGAGAACAACACGGTTGTGATTAAAAAAGGCAGTCGTACTACCATTTCAGAATTGTTTAGATATATCAGATCTAACCTGGGCTTAATGAATAACCAATTACCTAGTCAGGTTTTATTGGTAACATCTGGTAGTAAGGGAGAAGGTAAAACATTCTTTTCTATCAACTTAGGGGTAACCTTATCTATGGTGGATAAAAAAGTAATTATTATAGAATTTGATTTACGCAAACCCGATTTAATCAAAGGCATTAATATGAAATATGAAAAGGGCCTTACCGATTATTTAAACGATGATAATATGGAATTGTCAGATGTAATTAAACCTTCAGGCGTATCACCAAATATGTTTGTAATAGGCTGTGGTAAATTACCAGATGATCCGTCAGATTTATTACACAGTAAAAAAATAAAAACCATGTTTGATGAGCTGCGGAATAAGTTTGATTACATCATAGTAGATACCTCACCGGTTGGTTTAGTTGCAGATGCTTTTAGTCTTGCTAAATATACTGATGCGAGTATATACTTAATTAGATACAATTTTACCAGAAAAATGCAATTAGGGGTATTAGATGACATTTGTGAAAATAAAAAGCTTAAAAATCTAATGATCGTATTTAACGATGCTAAGAAAGAAAACATGAAGTCTTACGGCTATGGTGGTTATACTTATGAAGCTTCTTAAAAGTTTAAAAAGACTATTTAAAACATAATACCTGTGAAATCGCTAGGCTGGTAAATCTTATTTGTACCAGTATTGAAATATAATTTACCTAATAGAC
>JBILPO010000448.1:0-2523 GCA_044373805.1 Pelobium sp. | reverse complement strand
ATAATTTAACATTTTAAACTCTATAAAAAAACTTCGCGACTCTATAAAATACGCTTCTGCCAGTGAAACAAAAGTAGATATTGTAGCCACCATAGATTACAACATTATTGGGGGCATTATTAGAACATCTCGTGAAAAATCAGCTAATATTATTCTTTCTGGCTGGCCACATAAAAGTACTTTTATTGATAAATTTTTAGGCGATAAACATACCGAAGGAATTGTAGAATCGTTAAATAAAGACTTTTTTGCTTGTCAATTAAATAAGGCTTTGGTGTTACACAGCAGAATTGTTGTAACCTGTCCACCACTTTCAGAATATGAATACGGCTTTAAAGTGTGGTTCTCAAAAATCGGTATACTCTCTAAAGAATTGACTATTCCTGTGGTTTTTTATTGTAATGAGAGAACCCAAATCAGAATTCAAAATATTATTAAAAAAAGCAGATTAAGTATATCTGCGAATTATATTATTGAAGTAGACTGGGATTATCTTTTCCCATTAAAAGAAACCATCAAAGAAACTGATCTTTTATACATTGTAAGCGCTAGAAAAGGCTCTGTATCATACACTACTAATTTAGATGGAATAGAAAAGAAATTAGATAAATTTTATCCTGACAACAACAAAATATTAGTTTACCCTCAAACCAAAAAGAGTGGTCATCTATATGAAGAGTATGATGACATGCGAGCCGAGTCTTTATCTATAGGCCTACAAACTATTCAGAAGGTTAAACATAGCATTACTAATATATTTAAACGAAATTAAGTTCAAAATCAGAATATACTTCTGATATTTTGCTTAATTTCGCAATTCATTCTTTTTTCATTTTTTTTGAATGGATTAACCTTTATAGCCTTATGGATGCTTTTAATGATTTCAATAACGCCCAAGTAAAAAATTTACCCAAGCACCTCAAGCAATATATTGTACCCCAACACTACGAGCATTATACACCTGTAGATCATGCGGTTTGGCGTTACGTAATGCGTCAAAACTATAGCTATTTAAAAGATGTTGCTTACTATCCTTATATCAAAGGTTTAAACAAAGCGGGATTAAATATTGAATACATTCCTGATTTGCAAACCATGAATAATCATTTAGGTAAAATTGGTTGGGGAGCCGTAACTGTAGATGGTTTTATACCTCCCGTGGCATTTATGGAATATCAATCATACCATGTTTTAGTGATTGCAGCAGATATTCGCCAAATTAAACACATAGAATATACGCCAGCACCAGATATTATCCATGAATCAGCAGGGCATGCGCCTATTATTGCCGATACAGATTATAACAATTACCTAAGTTATTTTGGGTCTATTGGCGCTAAAGCCATGTTTTCCTCAAAAGATCATGATCTTTATGAAGCTATTAGAACATTATCTATTTTAAAAGAAGACCCCAATGCACACCCAGCTGACATTAAAAAGGCAGAACAAAAAGTAGCTTTTTGCCAAGATAATTTAGGCGACCCCTCAGAAATGGCTTTATTAAGCAGGCTACATTGGTGGACCGTAGAATACGGTTTAATTGGTTCTTTAGAAAATCCTAAAATTTATGGTGCAGGTTTACTTTCTTCCATCGGCGAAAGCTCCACTTGTATGCAGCCAGATGTTAAAAAATTATGGTACAATTTAGACACTGTAAATTATTCTTATGATATTACCCAACCTCAACCTCAACTTTTTGTAACGCCTACTTTTCAAAATTTAATAGCTGTTTTAGAGGCTTTCGCCGATACCATGTCATTTAGAAAAGGCGGTGCAGAAAGTGTGCTAAAAGCCATAGAATCTAAAAATCCATGTACGGCAGTTTACTCATCTGGCTTACAAGTTACAGGCGTTTTTACCGATGTTGGCTTAAGTAAAGACGATGAATTATTGTTTATCAAAACCAGCGGACCATCAGCTTTAAGCTATCAAAACAAACAAATAGATGGGCATGGCAAGAATTATCATAAAGATGGATTTAGCTCTCCCGTTGGAAAGTTAAAAACATCGGCTAAAGCCTTAGAAAATTTTGAAGAAAATGAACTAAACCATCATCAAATAATAGTTGACGAAAAAACCAATTTAGTTTTTGAGAGTGGCTTAAAGGTTTTGGGCTTAGTGAAAAATATTCTCATCGAGGACCAAAAAATAATTCTTATTAGCTTTGAAGATTGTACGGTTAAAGATGAAAATGAGAATGTTTTATTTAAACCCGAATGGGGAACTTACGACATGGCAGTTGGCGAAAAAATAGTTTCGGTATTTTGTGGTGCAGCAGATAAAGATGCCTTTGAAGAGATTTCTCATGTATCTGCAATGCAAACCAAGAAAATAGAATACCCAGAAGAGGTAAAAGCCCTACATCAGCTTTACCAAAAAGTGAGGAATATTAGAATAGATGATATAGGATTTGAAGAGCTTAAAGGTGTTTTTAAAGAATTAAAAAGTAATTTTAGAGAAGATTGGTTGTGTGCTTTAGAAATTTTAGAGATATTAGAACAACATCATTTACAAAAAGAATTA
>JBILPO010000215.1:0-4289 GCA_044373805.1 Pelobium sp. | reverse complement strand
GTTTTGTTTAGACGGGTTAAAATACCATGGAAAAGATTTAACCATTTTATGGGATAAAACAGGTACTAAATATGGGAAAGGAAAAGGGTTCTTGGTTTTTGAGGATGGCAAATTAATTCATCAATCTAAAAAATTAAAAAGTATAAAAGCAACTTT
Source organism: Pelobium sp. (assembly GCA_044373805.1). Classification (GTDB taxonomy): domain Bacteria; phylum Bacteroidota; class Bacteroidia; order Sphingobacteriales; family Sphingobacteriaceae; genus Pseudopedobacter. The sequence continues at coordinate 4,133 of JBILPO010000215.1, read as the reverse complement.
ATAAAAGATATGATTCTAGGTTCTCAAGTAAAAAAGACAGCAGGTTTAATAGCATTCTTTACCATGCTTATAACATTTTCAGCGCAAGCACAAAAGTATTTTAATGTAACTGATTATGGTGCGAAAAAAGATAGCAGTGCCATTGCAACCAAAGCCATAGAAAAAGCCATTAATGCTGCCTCAAAAGCTGGGGGAGGTACCATTTATTTTGCTCCAGGTAAATATTTAACTGGCCCAATTCATTTAAAAAGTAACATCACTATCTTAATTGATGCCGGTGCAGAATTGCACTTTAGCGATAATTTTGATGATTATTTACCTATGGTTCCAAGTCGTTGGGAAGGAACTACGGTAAACAATTTCTCTCCTTTATTTTATGCCTACAAAGCAGAAAACATTACCATTACTGGTAGAGGATTAATCAATGGTCATGGTAAAAAATGGTGGGATACTGCCGAAGGTTATGATGAAAAGAAACCAAAAAGTAAATGGGCAATAGAATTTGAAAAGAATAACAAAGACGTTATCCGTCCAGATTTACCAGGAGCTGTAGAACGTGGTTTTTTACGTCCGCCTTTCATTCAGCCAATGTTTTGTAAAAATATTTTTATTCAAGGTATCAAAATTATCAATTCACCTTTTTGGACAATCAACCCAGAGTTTTGTGAAAATATAACTATTCAGGGAGTTACAATTGAGAATCCAAAATCGCCAAATACTGATGGTATAAATGCAGAATCTTGTAAATATGTTCATATTTCTGATTGCCACATTAACGTTGGTGATGATTGCATTACCATTAAATCTGGTAAAGACAGAGATGGCAGAAAAATGAATGCGCCCGCAGAAAATTACACCATCACCAATTGCACCATGCTTTCTGGTCATGGAGGAGTGGTAATAGGTAGTGAAATGTCAGGTGGTGTAAAGAAAATTGTGATCTCTAATTGTGTTTTTGATGGTACTGATAGAGGCATTAGAATAAAAACAGCTAGAGGTAGAGGTGGGGTGGTAGAAGATATTAGGGTAGATAATATCATCATGAAAAACATTCAGGAAGAAGCAATAATATTAAACATGGATTATGCAAAATCAACTTTAGAACCTGTTTCAGAAAGAACACCAGCGTTTAGAAACATACATTTTAGCAATATTACAGGCATAAATATCAATACGGCCGGTAAAATTACCGGGATTGAAGAAATGCCAGTAGATCAAATTACTTTCAATGATATTCAAATGGATGCTAAACAAGGTTTCAATATTTTACATGCTAAAAACATTGAATTTCATCAGGTAACTATAAGTACTAAAATTGGAAGTTCCTTAAAAACAGAAAATGTAGATCACTTAGAAATTGATGGTTTTAAAACCAATTCCCCTTTGGCAAATGCTCCAGTAATTCAGCTTTTAAATACTAAAAATGTATTTATTCATAATAATTGGCCATTGGTCGGATCTCCTTTTTTTGTTAAACTAAGTGGTGCAGCTACATCAGGTATCACCATAAAAAACAATAATTTTGTATCCCTTAAAATTCCTGTTCAACAAGGTGAAGAAGTTAAAGAAGTTATTAATGTTGATTAAATCATGAGAAAATTTCTATTCTGTTTCTTTCTATTATTTTCATCTTTTCCATTATTTGCACAACATCAATTGTGGTACAAGCAAGAAGCTAAAGTATGGACAGATGCACTCCCTTTAGGAAATGGCAGACTAGGCGCTATGGTTTACGGAGGTGTTTTTACAGATCATATTCAGTTTAACGAAGAAACTTTATGGACTGGTAAGCCCCGCAACCCTAATCGCTTAAATGCGGTAAATTATTTAGAACCCATTAGAAAATCACTTAGTCAAGGTAAACAGAAAGAAGCAGAGGAGTTAGGGATGAAACACTTTATGGGATTAAAAAGTGAGGATGAAGAAGCTTATGATGTTTTAAGAAAAGCATGGTTAGAGAAAATCAAAACAAAGCAGCAAGAAATTGCGAATATCAAGGATTTAAAAAATTATAAAAGCATTACACTTCCTACATTGAATGGATGGGAAACCGAAGGGTTAGAGGGCGTTGACGGCGCTATCTGGTTCAAAAGTACTTTTAATGTTCCTGCATCTTGGAAAGGTAAGAAGTTGCTGGTTAATTTGGGTAAGATAAGAGACCTAGATTACACCTTTGTAAATGGCAAATTTATTGGGAATGATGAAGGCGTAAACAAAAAAAGACAATATGTAATTCCTGCCGAATTGGTGAAGATTGGCCAAAACTACATCGATATTCAAGTAATAAATTATTTTGACAAAGGTGGTTTTATAGGCACCAAAGGCAGCGACAAAATTTTTGTGGTTTATCCAGAGGATTTAAAACCTGAAGATGGAGTAGCTATTAATTCTTCTTGGAAATACTGGATTCAAGATGAAAACCCACCTGCTTTCCCTCAGTATCAAGGTAGTTATCAACCTTTCGGCGATTTATACCTTCAATTTGGTAAAAAGTCAGCGGTTAAAAATTACCATCGTGAGTTGGATATTTCTACAGCAACTGCTTCGGTTACTTATCAGCAAGACGGCATCAATTTTAAAAGGAAATATATCGTTAGCCAGCCAGATCAAACATTAGCTATAGAGTTAAGCTCAAATAAAAAATCAAGTATTTCTTTCAAAGCCATTTTAGGCAGTAACCATAAAGAACAAGAATTTACCAAAATTGACGATCATACTTTGGCTTTTAAGGTGAAGGTAAAAGATGGGGCATTATATGGTTTTGCCCAATTGTACATTAAAATACCAAACGGAAAAATTACCGTTCATACTCATGACATTGAAGTTTTAGGTGCCAATAGCGCCATTATTTATTTAGTTGGGGCTACTAATTTTAAGAATTTTAATGATGTATCGGGCAATCCTTTAGAGATTACCAAAAGTCAGCTCCAAGCACTTAAAGAAAAATCTTTTCAATCTGTAGAATCTGCCCACATCAAGGAATTTCAAAGTTATTATAATCGATTTTCTGTTTGGTTTGGAGACAATGTTATTCAAAATAAGTTGCCAACAGATCAAAGAATTTTAAATTATAGTCATCAAAAAGACCCTGCGTTTTTGGCTCTTTATATGCAATACGCAAGATATTTGCTCATATCATCATCTCGGCCGGGCACATTAGCTGCAAACTTACAAGGAATATGGAATAACCTTTTAACGCCTCCTTGGGGAAGTAAATACACGACCAATATAAATTTACAAATGAACTATTGGCCTGCCGAATTATTGAATCTAAGCGATTGTACGGAGCCTTTATTTTCTTTAATAAAAGATTTATCAATCACCGGAGCAAAAACTGCCAAAGCTTATTATGGTGCACCGGGTTGGGTTGAACATCACAATACAGATATTTGGCGGGCAAGCGCACCAATAAATAATTCTAACCATGGAATTTGGCCAACAGGTTCTGGTTGGTTGGTGCAGCATCTTTGGGAACATTATCTTTTCACACAAGACAAAGGATTTTTGCTCAATACTGCTTATCCATTATTGAAAAGCTCAGCTCAGTTTTACCAGCACACTTTAGTAAAAGACGTCAAAACAGGTTTTTTAATCAGTTCTCCCTCAAATTCTCCTGAACAAGGTGGATTGGTAGAAGCGCCAACCATGGATCATCAGATTATCCATAGCTTGTTGCAGGTTACCGCCCAGGCTGCTTCCATTCTTAAAATAGATCAGGCTTTCGCCGATAGTTTAACCAATATAGCTAATCAAATTGCACCTTATCAGGTTGGTAAATTTGGTCAGCTACAAGAATGGTTGATAGATAAAGATGATACAACTAATACACATCGTCATGTTTCACATTTATGGGGTGTTTATCCTGGAAACGAGATTAACGAAATCAAAAATCCTGAAATATTAAAAGCATCCAAACAATCATTATTATACAGAGGTGATGAGGGGACAGGCTGGAGCATTGCTTGGAAAGTGAATCTGTGGGCAAGATATAAAGATGGAGACCATGCCTTATTCATGATGGATAAATTATTAGGATCAGCAGAAGATGCAGCAACAGGTGAAAAAGGAGGCGTTTACCGTAATTTATTTGATGCGCATCCGCCTTTTCAAATAGATGGGAATTTTGGTGGAGC
>JBILPO010000214.1:0-4300 GCA_044373805.1 Pelobium sp. | reverse complement strand
TATAGCAGGGCGAAAAAGCAAGTCCGGCCTTTGAATATTTGGAAAGGAAGGCCAATAAATCTTTTGTAGAAACTTTATGAAAGCAGTACCCTCAAGCATATAAGAGTCCCTGTTTGAAATAAAATTACCAATCATCACCAAAATATCATCATCAACACCCAACCCATTTAAAAAATCTAATCCATTTGGTAACTTGCACAAAATTTTAGAAGATGAAGGTTGCGATCAATGGATTTGGGCGAATAGGGAGAACGGTTTTAAGGATTTTATTAGAAAGAAACAAAATAAAGGTAGTGGCTATTAATGATTTGACAGATCCTGAAACCTTGGCGCACCTGTTAAAATACGATTCTGTACATGGAAATTTCAAAGGAACCATTACTTATGATCAAAGTCATCTCATTATTAATGATCAAAAAATTAAGGTTTTTGCCGAGAAAGATCCTGAAAACCTTCCATGGTTAGCATTGAATGTTGACCTGGTAATAGAGGCTACAGGCAAATTCTTAACATCAGCTTTAGCTCAAAAGCATTTAATAGCGGGCGCTAAAAGAGTGATTCTTTCGGCACCCTCTCCAGACAAACAAATTCCAACAATCGTATTAGGAGTGAATGATCAAGAGATAGATTGGAGTTTACCCATCATTTCAAATGCATCTTGTACCACCAATAATGTTGCGGCTATGGTGAAAGTTTTAGATGATTGTTGGGGAATTAAAGAAGGCTATATCACTACCATACATTCTATGACGGGTGATCAAAATTTACACGATGCTCCGCATCGTGATTTAAGAAGAGCAAGAGCGGCTTCCTCTTCCATTATTCCAACCACCACCGGAGCGGCCAAAGCCATCACTAGTATTTTTCCTCATTTAGAAGGGAATTTAGGAGGCGCAGGAATTCGGGTTCCGGTATTAAACGGCTCGCTTACCGATTTTACCTGTGTTTTAAAGAAACAGCCCGCTTCCGTAGGGGAAATAAACAAAGCTTTTAAGGCTGCTGCCGATGGAGAGTTACAGCATATTTTGGAATATACAGAAGACCCTATCGTCTCCGTAGACATCATTGATAATCCTCATTCCTGTATTTTTGATGCACAGTTAACCTCTATTGTAGGCGGAATGGTAAAAGTAGTAGGCTGGTATGATAATGAATATGGCTACTCCAGTAGATTAGCAGACCTTACCGAGAAAATTAAACTTTAGTTGTGCCAAAAATGATCAAATTTATACCGACAGTTGCAGTGCTTCCGCTCAGAAATAGCGTATTAAGAGAAGGAAAATTAAGAGACGTAGAATGTATTTTTTTAAATGACGATGCCTTAGATACTTTTCATATAGGATATATCTTAAATCAGGAAGTAATTTCTGTAGCTACTTTTCATCACCAATCTCATGCAGGTTTTCCAGGAAAAGCTTTTCAATTAAGGGGAATGGCAACTGATTCCGCATTTCAGGGCAAGGGTTACGGCAATCAATTGCTCAACTTTGCCATCGTATATTTAAAGGGTCAAAAAGCAAATTATATCTGGTGTAACGCTAGGCAAAAAGCATTTAAATTTTACCAAAGTTTAGGTTTTGAGTTCATCAGTGAAGAATTTGATATCCCTGGAATAGGCATTCATAAAGCCATGTATTTAAAAATTCAATAAATTAAAACCGCCATCTAAATGTTCCCTCAAGGAGGGGGCAGGGGGAGGTTTTTACTTTTTTTGTTAGAATAAAATTTGTCTTGTCCTGAAATTAGTTTACACACTTTTTTGTACAGTATCAATTCCTTAGTTTTACAACTCAAATTTAGAACATGAAAACAATAGACGATATAAATTTTTCCGACAAAAAAGCACTCATCAGGGTAGATTTTAATGTGCCATTAGACGCTAATTTTAACATTACCGATGATAAAAGAATGACCGCAGCCCTGCCAACTATTCAAAAAATATTAAACGATGGCGGCAGCGTGATATTGATGTCTCACCTTGGTCGTCCAAAAGACGGGCCAACCGATAAATATTCTTTAAAACACATTGTCGCTCATCTTTCTAAATTATTAAATAAGGAAGTGGCCTTCGCCGATGACTGTATAGGCGCTCAGGCAACAGAAAAAGCAGCAAATTTGAAAAGCGGTGAGGTGTTGCTTTTAGAGAACCTACGTTTTTACAAAGAAGAAGAAAAAGGCGATGTGGCTTTTGCTGAGAAGCTGTCTAAGTTGGGAGAAATATATGTGAATGATGCTTTTGGCACCGCACACCGGGCACATGCTTCCACCTCTATTATTGCTCAATTTTTTCCTCAAGCAAAATATTTTGGTTATTTAATGGGTGCAGAGTTGGCTAATGCCGAGAAAATTTTGAACCATGCGGAAAGACCTTTTACGGCTATTATGGGCGGAGCAAAGGTTTCGGATAAGATATTACTGATTGAAAAATTATTAGATAAAGTAGATTATCTTTTAATTGGAGGTGGAATGACTTATACTTTTATTAAAGCAGCAGGTGGCGAAATAGGAAATTCGTTAGTTGAATTGGATAAAGTAGAACTAGCCAAAGAATTGGTGAAGAAAGCAGAAGCTAAAGGCGTAAAATTATTAATCCCTACTGATTCTCTTATTGCAGATGCTTTTTCAAACGATGCCAAAACGGAAAGAGCTTTAAGCAAAAATATACCAAATGGTTGGATGGGCTTAGATATTAGTGAAGATACCATTGCAACTTTTAGTGAGGTAATCAAGAAATCAAAAACCGTTTTATGGAATGGTCCTATGGGAGTTTTTGAAATGTCTAGTTTTGAAAAAGGCACCAAAGAAGTGGCTTTTGCAGTAGTAGAGGCCACAAAAAATGGAGCTTTCTCTTTAATTGGAGGTGGAGATTCGGCAGCGGCAGTAGCCAAATTTGGTTTAGAAGATGAAGTAAGTTATGTTTCTACTGGTGGTGGGGCATTATTAGAATATATGGAAGGTAAAGAACTGCCAGGTGTAAAAGCCATTTTAGATTAAGCAGCTTTAATAAGTGGTCCTTTTCTAAAGGATCTAATTTTTTAAAATAAAACAATGAACATCATCTTGCATGAAGCTAGGTGATGTTTTTGTTTATAGCGAATCCATTCATACGGCGTCTAAGCAATACTGTCCAAGCAGGGTTTCGCTTTAGCTGACCCTGTGTTATTAGATGAATTATTTTAATTATAACATAGTGTCACCCTGAGCGGAGTCGAAGGGCTATGCTATAAGGTTAGAAAAGGCTTCGACTCCGCTCAGCCTGACAAATATTTTATTTATAATGTCCAAGCAGGGTCTCGCTTTAGCTGACCCTGCGTTATTAAATGAATTTTAATCACAGTACAGCCCGATAAATATTCTAATCTACTTCATCTGTAGCGTAATATTGAATTCTCCTCCCACCAATCTAAATTTCCCTATTTATTTCAGTTCAATTTTCCCACTTGTATTTAAAACGTGAGCAATAACTTGTTTTTCAGTTAATTAATAAGGCTGTTGATGGGCAGCTTGTAGCTTTTTAAGTAAAGCGCTTTTCGAAATATTCTTTAAATGGCCATTTAAAGTCACTTTTTGATTGTTGAAAACTTTTTGTGGTAGAAAGTGGGAAAAAGTGGAGACATTATTTACTTTTACATAAGAAATTATCAAACCTGTAAATATGTCCCATCTCATTGGAGAATTTGATTGCAAGTTGGATGCGAAAGGCCGTTTAATGGTTCCTTCCGGTCTTAAAAAGCAATTGCCTGCTGTTGATGCAGAGGGCTTGGTGATTAATAGGGGTTTTGAAAAGCATTTAACCATTTACACCAAGGCCGAATGGGATAAGATTACTACAGAATTAGCGGCTTTAAATCAATACGAAAAGAAAACTAGAGACTTTATCAGATATTTTACCCGAGGCGCATCAGAATTATCGTTAGATGCTTCAGGAAGGGTTTTATTGCCAAAGTCTTTATTAGAATATGCGGGTGTTGGTGCGGAGGTAGTACTTTCTTGTCAGTTTGATAAGATAGAGCTTTGGGCAAAAGATGCCTATGAAGCGCAATTGGATAATGAGCCAGAGAGCTTTGCAAATTTAGCAGAAGAAGTAATGGGAAGTAGAAGAGGAGGTAATGATGCTTAATTATCATGTGCCGGTGATGCTAAAAGAGTGTATAGATGCTTTGGATATCCAACCGTCTGGGGTGTATGTAGATGTGACTTTTGGTGGCGGTGGTCATTCAAAAGAAATGATGAAGCATTTAGGTGATGAGGGCGTATTGGTGGCTTTTGATCAAGATGTGGATGCTCAAAAAAATATAAT
>JBILPO010000213.1:0-4306 GCA_044373805.1 Pelobium sp. | reverse complement strand
TGATGCCGATTTAGCAGGTTACAACTCTAATAAATTTGATATTCCCATGCTTTTAGAAGAATTTTTAAGAGTAGGAATAAATTTTGAATTAGAGCATCGCAAGTTTGTAGATGTACAAAATATATTCCATCAAATGGAACAACGAACTTTAAGAGCTGCCTATAAATTTTATTGTGGTAAAGATATCATCAATGCACACTCTGCAGAAGCTGATATTAAAGCCACTTATGAAGTATTGCTTTCTCAAATAGAAAAATATGAAGGTAAAGATTGGGAGGATAAAAAAGGAGTCATTACTCAGCCAGTAAAAAATGATGTAGAATCATTGCACACGTTTACTAACCTTAATAAACCGGTTGATTTTGCAGGCAGAATGGTTTTTAATGAAGAAAACCTTCCAATATTTAATTTCGGTAAACATAAAGGAAAAACTCTCTTTCAGGTTTTTGATGAAGAACCAAGCTATTATTCTTGGATGATGAATGGCGATTTCCCTCTTTATACCAAAAATAGGTTAGACAAATTTTGGCAACAACATAGAGATAAAAGAAATGAAGCCAGACAAAAATCTAAACCAGCAGAAATTCAACAAAAACCTAAGCCTGTTCAACAACAGAAACCTTTAGAACCTCAAAAAGAAGAAGAGGTTTCTCCAGCCAATGATGATATGCTGAAAATGTTAGCCAACAAGTTCAAAAAAATATAATTATGGTAGTTTTAGAAAACGATGAATTAAAAGTTACCCTAACTTCAAGAGGAGCAGAGCTACTTTCAATAATAGATAAAAAGGATCAAACAGATTATATTTGGAAAGCCAATCCGGCTATTTGGCCATTTAATGCGCCAAATTTATTCCCAATAGTTGGCGCATTAAATAACGAAGCTTTATCTGTAAACGGAAATTCTTATCCGCTTAGTCGTCACGGTTTTGCCCGCACAAGTATTTTCAGACGAATAGAATCTGCACCTCAGCAAGCAGTTTTTGAACTAAGATATAATGATGAAACACTCAAAAACTATCCATATAAATTCGAGTTTCAGGTAATTTATCATTTAACCGGCCGAACGTTAAATACCCTTTATAAAGTCATCAATATGGATGATCAAACCATATATTTCTCCATTGGCGCTCACCCAGGTTTTAATGTGTCTTTAAATGCAGATGGAAACTTCAATGATTATTACATCGAGTTTGAAACCCAAGAAGAATTAATCACTCATCAGCTCACAGAAAAAGGTTTATTCAATAAACAAACAGCAACTATCCCAACAGATGGTAAAATATTACCATTAGAGATGTCGCTTTTTGATAAAGACGCCTTGGTTTTCAAAAATTTAAAATCAAGATCGGTCACTTTAAAAAGCACAAACACCAGCAAACAAGTAAAACTAGATTTTCCGCATTTTAATTATTTAGGTTTATGGTCTAAAAGAGAGGCTCCATTTATTTGTATCGAGCCTTGGCTAGGTTGTGCAGATACAGATGGAGAGTTTAAAGATATTTCTCAAAAAGAAGCCATATTAAACTTAAAACAAGGTCATGTTTTTGAAGCCGATTTTAGTATTACCGTTTAAAGATTGATTTATATGTTTAATGAATACTACGTAAGATCGACTTAAGTCTTAACAAAAACTTATCATACAATATATATACAGTTTATCCCAAAGCATTACTTTTAAATAAGTAATACCTGATATGAAACTGTTCCAATTCTTTATTCAACTAACAGATAAATTAAAAGAGTATTTATTCTTAAGCAGAATGAAGGCTCTTTTTTCACATTAAGGCTTAGTTTTTTGAAAGCCGCTTAAATGAACGTATTTTGCAAGCTTAAGCTTGTAAATCCTACATGACAAATTCTTCCACCCCACAAAATTTATTAAAAAAAGAAAATTTCGGTCTGCATTTTAAATGGGGAGTTTCTGTTGCGGCTTATCAAATTGAAGGAGCTCATGATGCGGATGGTAAAGGACTATCTATTTGGGATGTTTTTACAAACACAAAAGGGAAAATTAAGGATGCACAACATGGTAATATCGCTTGTAATTTTTATAATTCTTACCAAGATGATATAGCGCTGATCAAAAAGCTTAATATTCCTAATTTCAGATTTTCTGTTTCTTGGTCCCGAATCTTACCACAAGGTGTAGGCAAAGTAAATCAAGCTGGTTTAGATTATTATAATTCCTTAATTAACCATTGTATTGAATTAGGAATAGAACCTTGGCTCACGCTTTATCATTGGGATTTACCTTATGAGTTAGAAAAAAAAGGAGGGTGGACAAATAGAGAAGTCATCCAATGGTTTCAAGAATTTGTGGAAATATGCGCTATAAACTTTGGCGATCGAGTGAAAAATTGGATGGTCATGAATGAGCCAGTTGTCTTTACTGGAGCCGGATATTTTTTAGGCTTACACGCACCAGGTAAAAGAGGGATGAAAAATTTCTTGCCTGCTATACATTATACCACGCTTTCTATTGCTGCTGGCGCAAGAGTCTTAAGAAGAATTCATCCCGACGCTAATATCGGCACCACCTTTTCTTGTTCTCTCATCCAGCCTTACAGAGATATTCCTCGAGATCGTAGAGCTGTAAATAGGGTAGACGCATTACTAAATAGACTATTTATAGAGCCAATATTAGGTTTGGGTTATCCCGATAAAGAATTACCGATTCTAAAAGGAATTAAAAAATTCATGCTTCCACAAGATGAAAAAGACATGATCTTCGATTTTGATTTCATCGGCATACAAAATTATACAAGAGAAATCATTAAGAATTCATGGCTCATACCCTATATAAGTGCATCCTTAGTAAAAGCCGAGAAAAGAAATGTTCCCATTACCACAATGAAATGGGAAATATATCCCGAAGCCATTTATGAAATGATCAAAAAATTCAATCAATACCCACAAATCAAAAAAATAATGATAACAGAGAATGGTGCTGCTTTTACTGATACTTTAACAGACGGAAAAATACTCGATCACCAAAGAATTCAATACATTAAAGATAATTTAAGCCAAGTACTCCGAGCAAAAAACGAAGGTTATAATGTAGAAGGTTATTTTTTATGGACGCTAACAGATAACTTTGAGTGGGCTGAAGGCTACCATCCTCGCTTCGGATTAATTCATATAGACTTTCAAACCCAAATAAGAATAATAAAAGAATCAGGCCATTGGTACGCCAATTTCCTAAAATAATCACTAATTAATCTCCCTTCTACTTTGGAGAAGGGCTGGGGATGAGGCTCAACCTGCCTAAATAGTGATCATCCTCATCCTGATAAATAATCTGCAAACTCCAACCACACTCAAAAGCTATCTTATTCATAAATTCCTCATCTATATATAACCAAGAAAACCAATCGCCTTTTTCTATCCCATATTCATATTGATAATCAATCTCCCCATAATAACTTTCTTTCTCAGGTTCTCCATCTTCATATAAATAAGCCACATCAGAAGAATCAAACAAAATCTGTCCCTTAGGCAAAAGTAAATCCTTAGCATGATTCAAAAATAATCTCAAATCTTCCACATATCCGCAAAAGCCTATGCCATTCATCATCATTAACAGTGTATCAAACTTCCGGTCCTTATAAGTCATCACATCCTGATGAACAATATCCTTCACGCCACGTAGCTGCATTACCTCACAAGCACCTGCAGATTGCTCAATAGCAGTCACCTTAAAACCATTACGCTGTAGAATCACACTATGCGTACCAGTTCCAGCTCCAATATCTAAAATATCACCCTTACACAAGTTCAAAGCAAAAATCTCTACATCAGGCATATCTTCTTCCGTTCTAAAAAAAGAATCAACCGGTAGTTCCTCAGCCTCTCCATAATTATTATGAAGCCAAACATGTCCCTCAAACTTATTAAAATAGAAATCCTTTAAGAAGGAGCCATAAACATCAATATTCATTCAATAAATATCTAAAAGTATATTCAACTTCAAACCATTTAATAGCAATAATTAGTAATAACTTACCTAAACGCCTCAATCAATACTAAATAAGGTTAAATATCAGAAAAGCAAATACAGTATATATATACAATGTTAGTCTGGCTGTCCACTCATACGGCTTCAGGCCTTAATCACAAGGCCGGTATCCGTTTCCATCCAGTTTATAAACACAGGACAGTGCATTTCAACGCTCAAAAAAACCTATAGCAACAGTAAAAATCAGGAAAACAAAACTTTTTCAATCAGATAAAGAGGCAGTTATGTTAAAAGGGGGAAATGCAAGTTAATTATACTTGTATGTTAAATTAAAAAGTGGCACCTTTGC
>JBILPO010000212.1:0-4335 GCA_044373805.1 Pelobium sp. | reverse complement strand
CATTATCTACTGTTGCAACTTCAAACCCTAATCCGTTTGTTTCAGGAACAAATCCTTACGGCTTTGTTATTTTTGACGTAAATAGTGCAGAAGCTGGACCAGATTTAGTTTATCTATCAGATCAAACAGCAAGTACTACAAGAGGTCTACTTAAATTTTCAAAGGTAGGTGGAGTTTGGGTTGCCAACGGTACTGTAGACATTAGTGCAGTGGCTGGAACGGTAAGTAACGGTGGTTTTTTAACAGATATGACGGGGATGCTAGATGCACAAAATAAGCCTGTAATTTATGCCGTTAGAGGTACAGGTAATAATAATTCATTTTTGTCTATAAATGATGCTGCCGGTTATAATGTAACCATTAGCCCTACTATTGCAACTTTAGCTAGTGCTGGTGCAAACCTTAGTTTTAAAGGAATTTCTTTCACTCCTGGTTCAAACATTCTAACCACTTTACCATTAGATCTTATCTCTTTTAACGCTAAAAATGAAAACGGAGGAGTACTGTTAAGCTGGTTAACTGATAATGAGTATAATGTTCAATCTTTTAATATTGAAAGAAGTAATAATGGTGATTTATTTGAGATAATTGGAACCGTACCTGCCAAGAACATTAAGGGCAGAATGAACTATTCATTTATAGACAAATCTATGAGCTCAGGTATTGCATATTATCGTCTTAAAATTATTGATAATGATGGCACAATAAAATATAGTAAAATTAATGCTGTTAAAGGATTAAGTGATGATGATAACGAAAGCCTGGTTATTTATCCTAACCCAGTAACCGCTGAATTAGTAATGAAACACCCAAAAGCAAGTATTGGAGCTACCATAAGCATTATAGCTTTAAATGGCAAAGTAATGATTACCAAAAAAGTTCCTACTGAAAATAAAGAGACTAAGTTGAATTTAAGCTCTTTAAGTGTGGGTACTTATATTGTGAAATATAGTGATGGTTCTACTTTACTGACCAAAACCTTTTTAAAGCGATAATTCCCTAAAACAAGAGGGCTGTTTCATCATTTGAAACAGCCCTCTTTTCAATTTTAAATTGATTTATAAAACCCTCAAATTGTGACCAATCAGTTGAAGGTTTTATTTTTTACAGCCTCCTGTAGCTAATTTTTAACGGAGTATAATTTACTTTTAATACCCATGTTTTTATTATTCCTATCATTATTCCTATTCCAATACTTCCTATCCCTTTATGCACTCCTTATATTTGAAGAATCTCATTTATCCATTAATTATCAAAGCTTATTTACCATCAACACAGTTTAAATATTCATGATTTATATCTAGGAATATTTGTTAATTAAGTAGATGGAATTTATAAGGAATAAGGTTTTGACCTTGTGGAATATAAACAGAGGCTTATTGTAAGAGTGAGAATCATCAATATTTTATGAAAAGAAAACAACTCATTCTTTATAAAACAAAAAAGAGACGAATCTATTATAGACCGTCTCTTTTAACATCATGTAAATAGAATGCTATTTAAAGGCAGTCCATTTAATATTATCAATGCTACAAAATCCCCCCGTGTTCTGTATCATTAATTCTTTCAAATCTTTTTCATTGATTTGAATTCCGGTAACAGGTACAATACTTTTCATTACAGTCCCTTCAGGTGTAATGATGTGTTCCTTCTTTACACCGTTAACAAAAATATCAACAGAAATTGCAGTGTTGTAAGATTGTCTCAAATCAAAACTTAAGATTCCCATTCCGCCTTTAACTCCATTTAAAATTACCGCTGCGTCTTTTGTGTTTTTTAACTGAACGCTGCCGCCATTAATAGAGAATGATGGATGAAACCTCCCTTGTTTTATATTCCAACTCAACGCATCGTTTCCCTGATAATCCATTTTTTCAGTAAATTCTGCCTGTTTAAAATTATCAAAACTTTCTAAACCTTGTGATTGCACTTTAGAAAAGAAGAGTAAAAAACATGCAGTAAATAAAAGTGATTTTAAAATTTTCATTCTTTTTTAATTTAGTTTATTTAATTAAATGTACGGCTTTTCCATTTCACTCATTAGCATCAAATTCTCTTCTTTTAGCACTATTTTCTCAAATCTGTAATGAGAAAAATTTAATCAAAAAATTTAAAGTACTTTAACATTCTTTATAATCGGGTAGCCAACTAATGCTTAAAAAAGTCATCCTACTAATAGGAATATCTTTATGCTATTTATTTTGTTTCGCTCAAAACGAGAGTCTCTTATTTAAAAGAATAGATTCTGGAGATGGACTATCAAAAAACACCATTAGCTCTATTATTCAGGATACAGATAACTTTATTTGGATAGGCACTTCTAATGGTCTCAACAGATTTGATGGCATAGAATTTAAGGTGTTTAAACATAATCCATCTGACGCCTCTTCTATTCCTTCAAATGAAATTAAGTGTGTTTTTCAAAGTAAATTTGGCGATATATGGATTGGCACTCAAAGTGGCGGGGTATTTAAGTACCTACCCTCAAAAGACAAGTTTAAAGAGTTCAGTTTCTTTTTATCTCAAAAGTCTAAAACAGGAAGTATAAATGCTGTTGTTGAACATAAAAATGGAGATATATGGATGGTCTCTGATGATGCCATTATGCAACATAGTAAAGATAAATTTTTAATATATGAACCTAATTATGTGAAACAGATTAGAACACTTGTAGAGAAAAGTGCTACTGAACTATGGGTCGTGTGCAACAAAGCCATCTACTTATTTGATACTGAAAAGAAGCAGATTATAAAAGATCAAAAGATTAGTTTTGAAGATAACACCGAAATTAGATTTATTAATAAAACGAGCGAGGGTAAATGGCTTATTGGAACTTCAACTGGGGCCTATTTATATACACAAAACAAGCTTGCAAAAATAACAAGCTTACAAAATATTAGAGTGAATTGTATGGCAACTGATCTTAAAGGGAATAGTTGGCTAGGCACTAATGCTGGATTATTTCAGTTTAACAAAAATTTTTCTTCGTTTAACCACTTCACTTATGACCCTACTAATTTTAATTCGATTAGCAGCAATGACATTACCACTTTATTAATTAATAGAACGGGAATTCTTTTTGTAGGCACCAACTTCTCTGGATTAAATATTTGCAATACCAATAAAAACAATTTTCAAAAATTCACGCTGCAATCTGATAAATTTCAGACTTCAACTTTAAATAACATTAAAGCAATTGCTCAAGATGAAAATGGCGGGTTCATGATTGGATCTGCTGACCTTGGATTATACTTTGCAAAAAACCTTAATAGCACAAGCCAAAGTAATTTCAAAATTATTATTCCTAATCTGCATGTGCTTACGGTTTATAAATCCACCGATCATCATTATTGGGTGGGATCTATTGACCCTAATAGGGGAATTATTAAAATAAACAAAGAAGGAAAGCTGATTTACAATTATAGTAACTTCATTAATCAAAAATATAAACTATCAACTACCCGGGGATATTGCTTTTTGCAAACAGGACCACGAGAAATGTGGGTAGGTACAAACGGAGATGGTTTGTTTCGTATCCTGTTAGACGAACTGTCGGTTCCTTTGTCTGTAGATAGAATTTCTACCAAAGGGGATGCTAAAAAAACACTCAGCTCTGATCAAATACTTTGCCTACAAATGGTAAATAATAAACTGTGGATCGGCACAAAAAATGGCCTTAACATTCTTGATGTAAAAACACGTTATGTTAAAAAAATATTTCACCAACCAAATAATAATCAATCTATAGCCTCAGATAAGATCAATAATATTTTTAAAGATTCTTCTCATAAATTATGGGTGGGTACTGCCGGAGGAGGGTTAAATTTATTTATTAAAGATTCTTTAGGCAAGGCTCTTTTTAAACGCTACACGGAAACAGAAGGATTAAGTAATAATATTGTATTGGGCATATCAGAAGATCATCATAAAAATCTTTGGATAAGCACCAGTTATGGACTTAACAGATTGTCTATGGCTACGGGTAAGTTTAATAATTATTATTTTGACGATGGATTGTCTAGCAGCGAGTTTAGGCACAATGCAGTGTACAAAGACCAAAAAGGCTTAATGTATTTTGGAACTATCAAAGGTATTACCATTCTTGATCCATCAAACATTAAAGAAGATCTATTTCCTCCATCTGTTAAAATAATTGATTTTACACTATTTAATAAGAAAGTAAAAATTGATGAACCTATAAACGGCCGGGTGGTATTCACTAAAGATCTCCGAAATAATTCATCAATCATACTTAGTTATAAAGAAAATATTTTTGGATTTCGATTCTCCGCACTACATTTTGCTTCCCCTAAATTTAATAAATATAAATACAGA
>JBILPO010000014.1:0-14616 GCA_044373805.1 Pelobium sp. | reverse complement strand
TTTAGTAGGTTTTAACGTCGGGTCTATGTTTAACCTTGGTTATTCTTATGACTTTACCACTTCGGCATTGAATACAGTATCAAGAGGTTCTCATGAAATTGTTTTGGGTTTCTTATTAAATAATCGTTATAAAGTGACTTGTCCGCAAAAACTTTGGTAACTTATTATAACTCCTCTATCTAGGGAAAGTTTCATAGGATAAAACTGTAAATAAATTTCATCAAAGTTTTGCTTTGTCATTAATTTGTTTTTAAGTTAGCTTAATAAGAAATTTATTTGAAATGCCTTGATCAATTCTGCGTTTAACGACAATAACCTAATTTTATGTATTATATATGAGGCCATTTCTTAAGATTACGCTTATTGTAATTTGCTTCTTTTCTTTAATCAATCATTTAAAAGCACAAAGTATTTCTAATGAGGGAACCGAGTTTTGGGTTTGTTTTCCAGATCATGTTCCATCTGGAAACTCATTGGCATCTATGTCTATATTTATTACTTCTAAAAGTAATACAAGTGGTATTGTTTCTTGTGGAAGCTTTTCCCAGGCCTATCAAGTGCAGGCTAATGCAGTAACAGAAGTTCTAGTTCCAAGAGCTACTTCCTTTTTAGGAAGTGGTTCTAAAATATCTAAAAATAAAGGGATTAAAGTAACAGTAGATGCAGGTAAGCCAAAGGTTGTTGTTTATGCACATGTTTTTGCTGGGTTTAGGTCTGCAGCTACACTTGTATTGCCTTATCAGGCTTTGGGAAGTAAACATTTTGCCATGTCTTACGATCAGAAACAACCTGTAAGTGCAGGTACCGGTTGTTTTTCTCAACTTAATGTGGTAGCTGCTGATGCTAATGTTAAAGTAAACATAAAACCAATGGCGAAAGGAATAGCAGGAACTCCTTTCTCTATTACATTAATTGATAAAGGTGATGTGTATCAATATCAAGATACTGTGGATATTACAGGAACAGTAATAGAGGTAGATTCTTTAACTTCGGGATGTAAAAAAATTGCTGCTTTTTCTGGGAGTACAGCACTAGTTTTAAGTACAAGTACATGTAATCCTCTCACCGGGCAAATCTCTTTAGATCCGTTATTACAACAATTATATCCAATAGAAAGTTGGGGAACTACTTTTCCGTTGGTCCCATTTTTTAATAGAAATACAGGAAGTATTTACCGAATCTTAGCTTCAGAAGATAATACAACAGTATTAGTTGATGGCGTAACTGTAAAATTGAACACAGGTCAATTTTACTCTTCTCAAGGGATTACTAATGTATCTATCATTACTTCTAATAAACCCATATCCGTTGCTCAATTTGCATTATCTCAAGCCTGCTCTGATAGTAGAAATATTACTAGTCCAGCCAGCATAGTTGGAGATCCAGATATGGTAATTTTAAATCCCTTAGAATATAGCATTGATAAAATCACCCTTTACTCATCCAATAAATTAGCTATTACAGAGCAATATTTAAATGTTACCATTCCCACTAAAAAGGTAAGTTCATTTAAAATTAACGGAGTTGATTTTTCATCTAGGTTTTCATCTGTCCCTAATTCTACAGAATATTCGTATGCTCAAATTACTTTAAATACTATTGGAGGGTCTAATTTTAGCTTATCAGCAGATACTGGTTTTAATGCGATAGCTTATGGTTTTGGTCCGGTAGAGTCTTATGCTTATTCTGCAGGTACTAGTCTAGCATCAAACACTTTAGTAAATGCTTTTAAAAGGGAAACTAATGAAATTATTAAGATTGCTTGTATCAATGAATCATATGATTTTAGAATAGTATTACCCTATGCAGCTACTAAACTTATTTGGACCTTAGATGCAAACAGCGCTCCAATTACCCAAAATAATCCTACCTACACTATGATAAAAGTAGGTAACAAGAATTTGTTTGAGTTTAAGCTAATTGTTCAAAAGTCTTTTGCAAGTAGTGGGGTTAAGCCTATTCAAATACTCGCTTCTTTACCTGTAAACTCTGGGGTTTGCTCCACATTAGAAGAAGAAATTATAAATTTTGATTTTGAAGTAAGTGACCTGCCTGTAGCTGAATTTTCTTCTAATAATGAGGTGTGTTTAGGAGGAACGTTACAATTTGCTTATACAGAAAAGAATATTGGAGAACCAGTAAATAGTTGGCTATGGGATTTTGGAGATGGTAAAACTTCTACATTAAAAAATCCGGCTCATATTTTTGCCAATGCGGGTGTTTACAAAGTGAAATTGACAATAAAAAGTAATATAAATTGTGTCTCTGGTGTATTTGAAAAAAGTATTTCAGTAAAAAAATTACCTATTGCCTCATTAGAAACTCAGTCGCCATTATGTGTAAATACAAATATTCAATTTGCAGATAAAAGTACATCTGTTGACGGTAACTTAACTTCTTGGTTATGGAATTTTGGTGATGGCACAACCAGTACGCTACAAAATCCCACTCATTCATTTACAAAAAGTGGTACTTATGTGATAAGTATTATTTCTAGTTCCCAGTTTGGTTGTTCAAGTACATTCTCTAAATCGGTTATGATTAGTGATCCTGCCGAAATAGATTTTTTAGACCCAGGAGCTTGTATTAACGATGTTGTGAATTTTCAGCCCGTTGTAAATAAGGGCAATGTAAGTTCTTGGCTTTGGAATTTTGGAGATGGTTCTAATGATGTTGTAGAAAAAGTAAAACAACTACCTAAACATAAATATTTAGCAACAGGCTCTTATAATGTTACTTTACAGACAACTTCAGCAGAAGGCTGTGTTTCTTTAATTACAAAAACAATAACCATTAGTGGAGCCAATCCTCAGGTGAGTTTTGAAGTAATTGATAAGGATAATTTATGTAGTAATAAAGCAGTCAATTTTAAGAACAACTCCACCATACTTTTCGGAAATATCACTAAGGTCGAGATTATTTATGAGTATAGTGTGACGGGTAACAATGTAATTGAAACTGATATTACGCCCACCAATGGCGAAATTTATACACATAAGTACCCTGCGTCTGCTATAAATAAAAATTATCAGGTAGTTTTTAGAGCCTATTCTGGTGCAGTTTGTTTTCAACAATCTGCACCCGTCACTATTACCGTTAATGGAAGTCCTAATGTGGTTTTTAATACCGTAAGTCCTGTTTGTTTAAATGCTCCAAAATTCCTGTTATCATCTGCTAAAGAAACAACCGGTATTTTAGGAACTGCGACTTTTGTGGGTAATGGTGTTGTCGGAAACTTTTTTGATCCCTCAGTAGCAGGTTTAGGATCTCATCTTATTACCTACACTTTTATTTCAAATAAAGGCTGTGAAGAACAAGTATCCCAAACTATTTTAGTAAACCCTATACCAACTGTAGATGCCGGTAAAGATTTGGATATTTTATTGGCTGGAGAAAAAGAAATTAAGTCAACAATAACCGGAAGTAATTTGAGATACAAATGGACTCCATCTTTAGGTTTAAGCGCTGATAGCATCCTAAACCCAATTGCTAGTCCAACGGAAACAACAAAATACACGCTAACGGTAACTTCAATAGATGGTTGTATAGTTGCAGATGAGGTAATTGTAACTGTACATATAGATCCATTTATTCCAAATGTTTTTAGTCCAAATAGTGATGGAATTAACGATACCTGGTCTATTAAATATTTAGAAACGTTTGTAAATGCAACTATTAGGATTTTTAATAGGTATGGGCAAGAAGTGTTTTACGCCAAACAGTACAATACGCCTTGGGATGGGCGATTAAATAATGCGGATATGCCAGTTGGTGTTTACTATTTCATGATAGAACCTAACAATGGTAGAAATAGGTACACGGGCTCTGTAACACTTTTAAGATGATGAAAAAGGCTACCCTATTTCTACTTACTAACTTATGTTGTTTTATGGGTTTGGCTCAGCAAAGGCCACACTATACACAGTATTTGCAAAATATGGAAATTATCAATCCAGCATTTACAGGTATTTATAAGGCATTTACCATAAAGTCTGGTTTCAGAAACCAATGGGTTGGAATTCAGGATGCGCCTAAAACGAGTTATTTTACAATCCATGCACCGGTTAACTTAGACAAAAGTATTTTGACTGCCGGCTCTGCAGATTATGGAATTGAAGACCCTGCTACTCGTTCAGATAAAGAAGGTTATTATTCATCAGACAATCATCATGGGTTGGGTTTTACAGTTTTAAATGATAAAACTGGTCCAATTAACAGAAGTACGCTTAATCTTACTTACGCTTATCATATTATGATGGGAGACATAGCCAACTTATCATTTGGGGTGGGAGGTGGCGTTAGTCGGATAGGTTTAAATACAAATGTTTTGGTTTTTGAAGATCCAAATGATCCTTCTGTTATTGAAGGGCAAAATATTAGTTGGACACCAGATATTAATGCAGGTTTCTATTTTTATTCTTCTCAGTTTTATTTAGGAGGCTCCATTCAACAAGTCGTAAAAGAAAAGCTTTCTTTTAGTGAAAATTATGATAAAGGTGCTGAAGTACCACATTATTTTTTAACAGCAGGATATAGGTTTTGGTTAGGTGAAGATATTTCTTTTACTCCCTCCGTAATGCTAAAATTTGTTAAGCCAGCACCTAAAGCTTTTGATTTAAACTTAAAAATTAATTTCAGAAATAACTTTTGGCTAGGTGGGTCTTATAGGAAAAAAGATGCTTTTTCTGTATTAGCAGGATTCACAATTAGTAAAACATTAGATGCCGGCTATGCTTTTGATAATACCATTTCTCCTTTAAAAACTATAAATACGGGCACACATGAGTTTGTATTAGGAATTAAGTTATAATAACTATAGCTCTTTTCTTAACCTTGCTACCGGAATTCCCATTTGTTCTCTGTATTTTGCTACCGTTCTTCTGGCAATATTATAACCTTTTTCTTTAAGAATTTCGGTTAATTTTTCATCAGCTAAAGGCCTAATCTTATCTTCTTTGCCAATACATTCTTCTAAAATTTTCTTTACTTCTTTATTAGAAACTTCCTCCCCACTTTCAGTCTGAATAGCTTCAGAGAAAAACGATTTTAATAAATAAGTTCCAAACTCGGTTTGTACATATTTAGAATTTGCAACTCTTGATACTGTAGATATATCCATTCCAATTCTATCGGCAATATCTTTCAAAATCATAGGTTTCAAATACCGCTCATCGCCATCAAATAAGAAATAATCGTATTGATAATTCATAATCGCATTCATAGTTTTTAGCAAAGTTTGTTGTCTTTGCTTTATCGCATCTATAAACCATTTGGCTGAGTCTAGCTTTTGCTTCACAAATTGAACGGCTTCTTTTAGCTTTTTGTCTTTATCAGAAGTTTTTTCATAATGCTGAAACATTTCCTGATATGATTTACTCACTCTAAGTTCCGGAGCATTTTTAGAGTTTAAAGTAAGAATTAAAACATCGTCATTCTTTGCGATATGAAAATCAGGGATAACCTGCATTTGCTTTACCGTAGATGCGCCAGAATCACCAGGTTTTGGATTTAATTTTAAAATTTCGGCAACTATATCTTTAAGTTCTTCAGAATTGATATTTAAAGATTTTTCTAGTTTATCGTAATGTTTCTTGGTAAATTCCTCTAAATGATGCTCTACTATTAGAATTGCTTTTTGAATATTGATGTTATTTTGATCTTTTTTTCTTAATTGAATCAGTAAACATTCTTGTAAATCTCTGGCGCCCATACCAGCGGGGTCAAAAGTTTGAATGACTTTTAACATTTCTTCCACCTCTTCTTCTTCTGCAAAAACATTTTGAGAGAAAGCAAGGTCATCAATTAAAGAAGGTACATGTCTACGTAAATAGCCATCATCATCTAAACTCCCTATTAATTGTTGTGCAATTAAATATTCCTTATCACTTAAAGGGACTAAATCTAACTGTGCCTGCAGGTTTTCAAAAAAAGTGCTACTTACTGCTATTGGAAACTCTTTTTTATCTTCATCTTCCTCATTGCTATCATATTTACTGCCATAATCATTTACATTATCGTCTTGTAAATATTCATCTACATTAAATTCATCAAAACTCTCTTCGTTATCTTCAGACTTATAATCATCAGGGTCTTTATCTGGATATTCTTCTACCGGATCATTCATATCTGCCAGACTAATATCTTCTAATGCTGGATTATCTTCTAACTCTTCTTTTATCCTAGTATCTAAAGAAACAGTAGGTACCTGCAGCAATTTTATAAACTGTATTTGCTGTGGCGAGAGTTTTTGTAAAAGTTTTTGTTGAAGATTTTGTTTCAGCATAAATTGATTTTGAATCTCAAAGTTAAACAAAGCGATTTAATTACTTATCAATTTTTAATCTTAGTGTTACAATTTGAGTTTTATAATTTGAACCTAGCTTTTATTTAATTAATTTAGTTCGAATCAATCTTAGAACATTAAAATATGGGACTTATTAAAGAATTTAAAGAATTTGCGTTGAAAGGAAACGTAATGGATTTAGCAATTGCAGTAATTATAGGTACTGCTTTTGGTAAAATCATCAATTCATTTATTGAAGACATCATTACTCCCTTATTGCTTAAGCCGGCGTTAGATGCTGCAAACCTTACTGATATTAATCAGTTAACGGTTTTAGAAACTGTAAAATACGGAAACTTTCTATCTGCAGTTATTAGTTTTTTAATTGTTGCTTTAGTATTGTTTATATTGATTAAATCAGTTAATGCCACCAAGAAGAAAAAAGAAGAACCAATTATCCAACCTGTAGGGCCATCTAAAGAAGAAATTTTGTTGGCTGAAATCAGAGATATTTTAAAATCAAAATAGACTAGTTTATAAGCGTTGTTGTGAATAAAATATTGATTTGGTTTTCTTAATAGTGATTAAAATCTACTTAGGTTGTGCTAGTTGCGGTTTTTATTAGAAGTCAATATAGCCTAAAAAGATGCGACTTCGGTAGTTAAAACAACTGATTACTAATTAATAAGACATCAAACAATAATTCTTAGTTAGTTTAGATTTAAAATTTTATGTTTTAACTTTGAATATTAAAAAAACAAGCCTATATTTGCACTCCTTGTTTTAAAAGAGAGATTTATATTATAGCATCATGAAAAGAACATTCCAGCCTTCTCAAAGAAAAAGAAGAAATAAACACGGTTTCAGAGAAAGAATGTCTACCGCTAATGGTAGAAGAGTTTTAGCTTCTAGAAGAGCAAAAGGCAGAAAAAGATTAACAGTATCAGACGAACGTCGTCATAAAGCATAATTTTGTTTGTTCTAATTATCATTGACTATGATAATTACCGTTGTTTTAAATGTGTTTAAGCCCTCGGTTAATGACAGCAAAATTAAATAGTTTCAAAAAAGAAGAACGGTTGTGTAGTAAAAAGTCTCTTACAGGGCTTTTTCAGAGCGGTTCTTCTTTTTTATTATACCCTTTTAGGGTAACTTGGTGTGTTTCCCCTGACATTAACCAGCAATTCCCGATTCAAATTGTAATTGCAGTTCCAAAAAAAAGATTTAAATCTGCTGTAGATAGAAATCTTATCAAAAGACGAATCAGAGAATCTTATCGTTTATCCAAAGATTTGCAACTCTATCCAGCATTAAATTCTCAGAATATAAAAATATTGCTAGCATTGAGTTATGTGGGGAAAGAAATTCATGAGTTTGATTTTATTGATCAAAAGCTTTTAGCAATGGTTAAAATCCTATTAAAAAATATGGAGAAATGATAAAATTTGTAAGAGGGTTAATAGGCTTTATTTTTCTAATCATCATTAAAATTTATCAGTATATGATTTCGCCATTATTAGGTGCATCATGCAGATATACGCCTACCTGCTCACAATATGGGGCAGAAGCAATTAAAAAGTATGGTCCATTTAAAGGAGGGTGGCTAACTTTAAAAAGGATGGGAAGCTGTCATCCTTGGGGAAAGCATGGCCATGATCCAGTACCTTAATTTAATTATATTTCAATGGCCTTAATTCTACAAATTGAAACCGCTACCCAAACTTGCTCAGTTGCTTTAGCTGAGGATGGAGAACTTTTACACCTTGTTGAGAAAACAGAAAGAAATATTCATGCTGCGGTAATCACTCTTTTTATTGAAGAGCTGATGCTAAAGGCGGGAAAAAATTTTTCTGACTTGGATGCTGTTGCTGTAAGTATGGGGCCTGGTTCTTATACTGGTTTGCGCATAGGCGTTTCTACCGCCAAAGGAATTTGTTATGCATTAGATATCCCTTTAATAGCTGTAAACACTTTAGAAGCAATGTCTTCTGGCTTTCTAAACCATTGTTTTTCAGTTAATCAGCAAACGTTATTTTGTCCAATGATAGATGCCAGAAGAATGGAGGTTTATTGTGCAGTGTTTGATCATCAAAATTTAAGTGTTTCTGCAACAGAAGCAAAAATTATAGAAGATCAGGCTTTCGCCGATTTATTTGCTCAACATATCATTTATTTCTTTGGAGATGGCGCTGCAAAATGTGCGGATATTTTGGGTACAAATTTAAATGCCAGAATTATGGATGACTTTGATAATTCTGCAGCTCATTTAACTCAATTAGCTTATGATAAATATTTGAAAAACTCTTTTGAAGATGTTGCTTATTTTGAGCCGTATTATTTAAAGGATTTTATTGCGGGTAAAAAGAAAGAAGCTTAATTGTTCTTTTTGTTTGTTTTACTTCTTCTTTTACTTATTTCTTTATTTTTCTTCTGAAGTTGTTTTCTTTCTTTAGAGCTCAATCTTACCACAAAGCCAGTTTCTTTATCATTTAAGCCTGGTATTTCATCAGCACCGCCCATACTTTGTATTTTTTTGCCAAAGTTTATATTAAGTCCCATATAAAAAGTCCCTTTTGGATTGTTTTTTCCAATATTTTCATCCTTCGTTAAATATCCTTTAGCTAAATAATAAGATGGAAATAAGGATTCAGTACCTATATAAAATTCGGCGTTGGGAGATTTAATCAGTAACTGTGATCCTAAATTTAACCCTGTATTGAAATCATAAATTGAGTTTATTCCAAAATTAAAAGCGTTTTTTTTGAAATTGTTTAACAATCCAATTTGTCCGTCGCGTCTAAAAGTACTTTTAGAAAACACAAAAACAGGCTTATAATTATTAAACGTTTTGGAAGCAGCTAAAACTATCTTGGTGTCTATTAAAGTATTCAATTTTTTGTTGCTTAGGTTGTTGTTAATAACACTCCCAAATGCATTAGAAAATCTATTTGCAGCGTTTACGCTATTGGCATTTGTTATAGTAATTTTATCATCAAATGAATAATTTGGAGTCGATTTATTCCAGTGGATAAAGCCTAAATCATTAATATTTAACGTTAAATACAATCCTTTTTTTGAGGTGTAAGAAACGCCTCCGCTTATGGCGAGTCCTAGGTTTTTTAAATTGGGTAAGAATTTTTTATATGTGAGACTGTCAGTTCCAAAGCTAGAGATATAATTACCTTTAAAACTAGAAATAAAAGAATCTGAACTATTTATTTGTAGGCTAGAGTTAGTGATATTCATTTTAGAATAAGTAGCGCCATTTAGCAAACTAAACTTGCCTCCAAATCCCCATCTTTCATCATAATTCTCTCTGTAGTTTACACTTAATTGCCAATAAGATTGATTGTATGCATTATTATTAAAAATGTTTTGATAAGATGATTGGTTGAAGTTTTTAGGGCTATCAAATATGGCAAAGCTTTCATTAGAAATATTGGCTTTTCCATCTTGTTTAAATTGAAGAGCGAAACCTAATTCTCTACTATATTCTACTGTTTTATAGATTCTGTAAGTAAATAAATAAAAGCTGTTTTTTAAATATAGATGGTTATTGTTTCCTAAACCAAGATTACTAAATGTAGAACCTGCCACCGTTCGGTTAAAGGCAAAATTTTTAAATGCGGTTTCAGCACCTCCTTTAAAATTTAAAAAAGCATTTAGTGCAGGGAAAATAGTGATAGCGTATTTTCTGCTAAGCTCTTTTGTAAAGCCAGTTTGAACAGGATTTTCAAAAGCATCGTATTGTGTGCCGCTATGTGTTAGTGCGATTTGCTGACTAAAAACACCAGTAGGGAAGAAGATGATTAAAGCTAAATACCAAATTTTCTTCATCCCTAAATTTATCAGTTATTACTTAAATAAAAGATTATTTTAAATTAGGTTTTATTGAACCAAAGAATCTACTAAAACAGAGTCTACAGAGGGTAAAAGATTCTGAGGTTCTGGTATTTTGCTTAAGTATAAATTAGTAAAAAACTTGTCTTTATCTGCACTAAATTGAATAGACAATCCATAAATATTTTTCCAATCAAAATCATCACTTTTAAAATTTTCGTGAGCTTTACCACTTAAAAATGATTTGACAATAGCTTTGGCATTACTGTTATGAATAAAATAAAAGATATTCCCTTGGTTAGATAAATATTGTTGAAAATCTATGTTTTTATCAGATCTGCTTAATAAATTTTGATTGGTATAGTTTTTTTGAAAGTTACGCAGTGCTATGGTATTGTTTGCTACAATTAAATGATTCTCAATAATGATATAATAAGGCCGCTGAAAGGATTTAAAAGGATCACCTAAGTAAGAGTATAATAAATATGAATCATCAAAAAGACGGATGTTTTCTACAGCCTCTGAACTGATGGTTGATAGCAGAAATGATAATCTAATGGTGTTTGTAGTTTTTACGACACCAATTTTATCTCCTGAAGCTAACTGCATTACCCCAAACTCATTACCCATAACCGGCATTAGTTCTTTATCTATGTTAATAGAATGTCTTTGGGTAATGTTGTCTAATTGTTTTTTTAGCTTTTCTGATTCTTTTCTAAACACAAATAATTTGTTTAAGCCTTGTTTAAACTTTTTATAATCAGAAACATAAAAGAAAGAATAAGTAGCTGCATCAAAAGGCAAAATGTTTTTAAGTGTATTATTACCCGATTCTTGATTTAAAAATAAGTTGAAATAATTATTAGCCTTTTCATTTACTTTAGTAACTCCACTAAACATAAAGGCACTACTTTGGTAATTAATATTGAGCGATGCAAAAGCATCCACATATTTTAAGGCAAATGTTTCTGATGGATTTTTTCTATCTGAAAAATTGTTTAAGAGGTCGGGGATTTTAGAAATATTGAGGTAAAGATTAGCGATGGAGTTTTTATTTCTAGGGCTTTTAAAATCTATTTTAAAACTATTGTTTTCTTTACCTGATAAGATAAGTTCTTTAGAATGATTTACCAATGTTTTTTCAAAACTACCAATCATTAAAGATTGATAAATAATAAAGTAAAAAGTAGATTTATTATTAAATGATAGCTGGTAAAGTGGCTGATTTGCATCTGCATCACTTATTAATCTAAACTTAGTTTTTAAGCTTGCAATTATTTCTTCAGGATCTGAACCTGCTTCTTTAGAAAATGGAGCTACAATCAAAATTTCAGCATTATTTCTTTGGTTTTGATGTAAAGAGAAGAATAAATTACTTTTTTTAAACGAAGGTGAAATGTTGGCATCGTCTACAAAAACTTGTTTTAAAGCATTTAAATGTTCTAAATTATTTCTGCCTAAAAGATCACCAAAAAGGCTAAAATCATTAAATATATCATAGAAAGAGTCTTCGTTTTTATATTCGAAAACAATAGCAGCATCATTTGGAATTACTTTAAAAACGTTTTCATTAGAATGTTCTGTGGCAGACAAGTTTTTAAAATAAAGCCATGTTACGGCCACTATTCCTAAAATAAGTACGCTTATGATGATGATGATTTTCTTCATTTTAAAAATTCCTAAGTCACAAAAATAGATTTTTTGTAACGAAGCCCGAAAATTGAATGCATCTTTATTAAATTAGCAGAACCTTCAAAACAATTTAAATGAACAAAAGAATAATTATTACAGCCGCTATTTTTGGAACTTTAGCGGTAATGCTTGGCGCTTTTGGAGCACATAGCTTAAAAAAAATTATCTCTACAGAGCAGTTAGTTATTTGGCACACAGCCGTTCAATATCATTTTTATCATACTTTTGCACTTCTGTTTTTATCTACCTTTGGAAGGTTCAAAAATAAAATTGTTAATTTTTCTGCTTATTGTTTTACCATCGGAATTTTTCTTTTTAGTGGTTCATTATATTTTTTAGCCCTAAAAAATGTTTTAGCTATAGAAGCAATTAATGTTTTGGGTCCAATTACACCTATTGGAGGGTTATTCTTTATTTTAGGTTGGTTGAGTTTGTTATTAGCCGCTGTTAGAGATAAATAAATGATAGATTTTGAAGCCTCCGATCCAAATCATCAAACACTTTTTGTTGAGGTAATATTGCCATTGGCTATTCCCAGAACTTATACTTACCGAGTGCCGGCTACATTAAATGACTTTGCCGAAAAAGGAAGAAGGGCAGTGGTGCAATTTGGTAAAAGCAAAATTTATACAGCTATTATTCATTCTGTTTCTAAGCTGGCGCCTGAGAAATACGAGGCGAAATATTTATTAGATATTATTGATCATCAGCCAATAGTTCATTTGGTACAATTAGAGTTTTGGCAATGGATTGCCGATTACTATTTGTGTACACTAGGTGAGGTAATGGCTGCCGCTTTACCTTCTGCGTTGAAATTAGCAAGTGAAACTCGAATTATTTTAAACTTAGAACACACTTTTGACAGAGCGCTATTAAACGATAAAGAATTCCTGATTTTAGATGCTTTAGAACTACGCCATGAATTAAGCATCAGCGAGATCACTAAAATATTATCCCAAAAATCAGTTTTCCCCTTACTCAAAAGCTTATTAGATAAGAAAATCATTTTTATATCTGAAGAGATTAGTGAGAAATTTCAGCCTAAAAAGCTTTCTATTATTACATTGAATGACTTTTATGAGGATAGAGAAAATTTAAAACAGCTATTTTCTGTTTTAGAAAGAGCGCCCAAACAGTTAGATGCTTTGTTGATTTATATGAAGTTAAAAAAAGAGTTTGGCGAAGTAAAGAAATCTGCAATTATAGAAGAAGGAGGCGTAAATTCAGCAGCTATTAAAGCACTAATTGATAAAGATATTTTTATTCAATTAGATAAAGTTGTGAGTCGGTTCTCTTCCTTTGATAATTCTGTAGCCTCTGACTTCATTTTAAGTGAAGATCAAAACTTAGCTCTTCAGCAAATTAAAGCCTCTTTTATTGAAAAATCAACGGTACTGTTGCATGGGATTACTTCATCAGGTAAAACCCAAATTTATATTCGCCTCATTGAAGAATACTTAGCTAAAGGAAGCCAGGTTTTATATTTGTTGCCAGAAATAGCCCTTACTGGGCAAATGATAGATCGGCTAAAAATCTATTTTGGTAACCAAATTATTGTTTACCATAGTAGGTTTAACGATAATGAAAGAGCAGAAATTTGGCAAAAAGTTTTAACCAACGAGGTGAAAATTGTATTAGGTGCTCGGTCATCAGTATTTCTGCCTTTTTGCGATTTAGGTTTAATTATAGTTGATGAGGAGCATGAAGCCAGCTTTAAGCAATATGATCCTGCTCCGCGATATAATGCCAGAGACATTGCTATTATCTTAGGAAATATGGTAAAAGCTAAGGTCTTATTAGGTTCTGCTACACCGGCTTTAGAAACTTATTTTAATGCACTATCTAATAAATATGGATTAGTGAAACTTTTAACAAGATATGGCGGTGTAAAATTACCCGAGATTGAAGTAGTAAGTATTACCGAAGAAAAGGCCAGAAAACTCAATAAAGAAAATTTTACCAGCGTTTTACTTTATCAAATTGATCAAACCTTAGCTCAAAAAGAACAAGTTATTCTTTTTCAAAATAGACGAGGTTATGTGCCTGTATTAATCTGCAAAACTTGTGGTAATACGCCAAAGTGTATCAATTGTGATGTAAGTTTAACCTATCATAAAGCATCCGGAAAATTACATTGCCACTACTGTGGATATAAGGAAGAAAATATAAAAGAGTGCCCAGCATGTGGTTCTAGGCAGATAGAGTATAAAGGTTTAGGGACAGAAAAGGTAGAAGACGATTTAAAAGTGCTGTTGCCTGATGTGAAAATTGCCAGAATGGATTATGATACCACCCGAAATAAAAATGCGCATCAAATTATTTTAAATGATTTTGAAGATCGCAAAATTGATATTTTGGTAGGCACTCAAATGGTAGCGAAAGGGTTAGATTTTGATAATATTACACTAATTGGAATTATAAATGCCGATAGCATGATCCAATTTCCTGATTTTAGAGCTTATGAAAGAAGTTTTCAGATGCTTTCTCAAGTAGCTGGAAGGGCAGGTAGAAGAAATAAACAAGGAAAAGTAATTATCCAAACTTATGATGTGAAACACCGGGTGATTAAACAAATTGTTGCAAATGATTACGAGGGAATGTACAGAGAGGAAATGATTGAAAGAAAACAATTTAGGTACCCTCCTTTTTATAAAATTATTCAAATAGATATTAAACACAAAGATTTAGGCAAGCTTTTAGTAATTGCAGAGCATTTTGCCAAAGAATTAAAACTTCATTTAGGTGATTTGGTTTTGGGACCCCAATCTCCTTTAATAGGGAGAGTAAGAAATTATTATATC
>JBILPO010000211.1:0-4400 GCA_044373805.1 Pelobium sp. | reverse complement strand
TTTCCTGATCATCGTACAAGCTCATGTGGCTACCATTTGGACAAAATAAATAACTTCCGTTTTGTGCGTTTTTAGACATTTGTTCCATGTGTGCAGGGTCCATAGTATCATGTTTTGCGCCAATTACCAAAGTAGGGACGGTCAATTTCTTTAAATCTGCCATACGATCCCATTTTTCTAATTTGCCTGAAAGTCCAAATTCACTTGGTCCTTGCATGGTTATGTATAAAGATTGGTTCATTTTACTAAAAGAGCGATTTACAGGTTCAGGCCATTTTTCTACAGGCATTCTTAAAATATGTTCAGCGTAAAAATTGGGCATAAGTAGCTCCATATAACGTGGATTTTGAAAATCCTTTTTTGCTTCAATTTCTCTAATTTCTTTTAAAACCTCAGGTTTTAATTGTTTAGAAAGTACTTCTTCTGCGTATCTACTATAGTCTGGAGCGCTGGCCATCATATTAGAGATGATTAATCCTTTTAAGTTTTCTTGATATTTAAGCGCATATTCCATAGCTAAAATGCCACCCCAAGAATGTCCTAACACATAAAAATTATCTTTATTTAAGTCTAAAGCTTGTCGCACTTGCTCAACTTCTTCTACATATCTAGGTAAATCCCATAGGGTGGTATCTCTTGGATCGTCTGAATTACCACAACCTAATTGATCGTAATAAATAAATTCTATCCCTTCGGCAGGCATAAAATTTTCGAAACATTCAAAGTATTCATGAGTAGCACCAGGACCTCCGTTTAATAATAACACCTTCATTTTTGGGTTATTCCCAAATCTTTTGGTCCAAATATTAAAGGTTCCCTTGGGTGTTTTAATGGGAATCATTTTTATACCTCCCATTTGTAAACTGTCGTCTGTTTTTTCGAAGTAGGTGTTTTTAATTTGTGTTGAGGGGTTGCTACAAGAATATAAAAAGGAAGTAGCCGCCAGGAAAGTGATACTTATAATTTGTTTAAGTTTTTTCATTTTGAAGGTTTAAATTCTGGATTAGAATATTAAAGTTAAATATTTTTAGCAATACTTAAAGAGACGCTTTAAGTATAATTTAATGGATAGGAAATACTTTGGTATAAGAGAATTAACCCCCTCGTATTTAATGATATGCTATCTTGTAAAAAGCCGGAAAAAATAAAAAGGAAAAATGCTATCAGGAAATAAAAATTTATAAGAGGTATTCTAATTTGTTTATTGACAACAAATTGATTTTATGGGTTTATTTTGTTGCTTTTTCAGTTTAAAGTTTTTATTTAGCCAATAAACAACAAAGGATATCATTCCCACAATTAAGATTAATTGGAATATTAATATAAATATTTCTGATACTACTGTATCCATTTATAGATGACGTTAGATTTTATTAAAGATAAAAAATTAACAAAAAAAGCCACTCGGTTAGAAGTGGCTTTCTCAAAACTTATGTAGATCTATCTATATTGTTTTTGGACTGTATACTTTAATTACTCCATCGTTTTCGCTACTCACAATCAATAAACTTTTTTTAGTTGGGCTGTTTTTAGCCTCAATAAATAACACGCCTTCTGGCGCATCGCCACATTTTATAATTTGTAGAAATACTGGGGCACTTGGCACTGTTACATCATAAATTGCAACAGCATCTGCTCTTTCCATTCCAACAAAGGCTATTTTTTTATTTCCAACGGTTCCAATCGCTATACCTTCTGGTTCTGCGCCTTTATCATCACTTCTTGCATCGTCGTAAAAACTTGCAGCAATAGCCTTGGTGTCTAATTCGTTTTTGCTGTCAAAAACTAAATTTCCATCATTCCCATTCCAAACGCTAAAAGATCTTGCGCCTAAAGAATAAAGGGCATCAAAATCACCGTCGCCATCAGTATCTCCTAAAGTAGTGGTAATATTTAATCTCCCTAATTGGGCATCAGTTCTTAATGTTGCGCCGTCTGGAAAAGCAGTTGCATCTAAAGTAATGTCTTTCACTCTTTTAATTTCTGCAAAAGCTGCATATTCTCTTGCATCACCTTCATTAGCTGTAAAAAGATAAGGAATTCCTCCGCTTTGTAAAACCGCAATAGCATCTGGCATATAAATGCCTTTTACTTTCCATTTAGCTAAACTCATTTTACTGTCTTTATCGCTAGGGTCAATTTCATTACCAGCAATACTGTAATCTTTAAAACCAAGAGGAAAAATATTGGTAATGGATTTAGTACTTAAATCTACTTTTGCAATTCCATTGTTTTCTTGTAACGTTACCCAAGCCGTTTTAGAGTCTTCAGAAATGGTAATGTATTCTGGTTCAACATCTTTAGCAAAATCATTACTTGGTCCAAAAATTCTGAAACCTTTGCTTTTTAAAGTAGCACTTTGACTTGCAAATGAAGTAAAGTTAAGTGTAGTTACCGAATAATTTTCTACAGATATAATGGAAATAGTTCCCATTGGGTCGTTTGAATAATCGTCACTTGGTTCTCCCTCATTAGCCGTCAAAATGAACTTTCCATCAGGAGAAAAAGTAATCATATCAGGTAAAGCGCCTACTTCTATCACTTTAATTTCGCTATAATCGCTAGTTTTAAAAACAACTACTTTTCCATTTGCTTGCTTATTTGTTGATTCTATTGCTGCTGCAAGTTTGCCATCTTTTACTGCCAAACTATTTACCCCGCCACCGTAAGGTAAAGTTGGTATGGTAGCAATAGTTTTAATATTGGTTGGATCAGAAAAATCTAATACATCAATTTTATTGATAGTTCCGTTGTTTACCACAAATAACTTTTTAGTTTGAGGGTCAAAAGCAGAAATTTCTGCGGCACCAACATCACCAATATCAATACTTCCTATCTCGCTAAAGGTAGCGGCGTCTTCATTAACAAAGAATTCTGGTTCATCTTTTTTACAAGATGCAAAGGCAAATAAAATGAACGAAAGTGTAAGTAATTTTAATTTCATATTTGGATTTTAAATTTCTCCAAAGCTATTTTGCCATAGTTAAGTCCGTTTAACTATAATATTAAATGATTATCAATTTAATTTTAACCTAACATCAATTTAAGGTGAATAATAAAATTTGTGATAGTTGCAATAACCTAAATATCTAAACCCGGTAGAAGCAGATACCGGCCTTGTGAATAATGCCTCCCGATGGATATGCGGGAAAGGTTGTGAAGTATGAGCGGATGACGGGACTATCTTAAATAAGAATTACAGGTTTTGCTTTCCTAGTTAGTTACACTTCAATCCCAAATTAAAAGCGTTTGAAATAAATGAAGGATGACAAACATGCTTTGCGCCTTTTTCTTACTTTTGTGACTTGTTAATTATTGAAGATGTCTGAAGAAAAATCATTAAACTTTATTGAAGAGATTGTAGAGAACGATCTTAAAAGCGGGAAATACGCTCAAATTGTTACCCGTTTTCCACCAGAGCCTAATGGTTACCTACATATTGGGCATGCGAGTAGTATTTGTCTAAATTTTGGTTTAACGCAAAAGTTTAATGGCTATACCAACCTCCGTTTTGATGATACCAACCCTGTAACTGAAGATACAGAGTATGTAGAGAGCATTAAAAATGATATTAAATGGTTGGGTTTTACTTGGGAAAATGAGTTTTACGCTTCAGATTATTTTGATACGCTTTATGCTTACGCGATAAAATTGATAGAGAAAGGTTTGGCTTATGTGGACGAGATTAGTGCTGAGGAAATGGCAATTTTAAAAGGTACACCAACCGAACCCGGCAAAGATAGTCCTTATAGAAATCGTTCAATAGCAGATAATTTAGATTTATTTGAACGCATGAAGAACGGAGAATTCCCTGATGGGAGCCGTACTTTAAGAGCTAAAATAGATATGGCGCATGTAAATATGTTAATGCGAGATCCTATTTTATATCGTATTAAACATGCTAAACATCACCGAACCGGAGATAGATGGTGTATTTACCCGATGTATGATTTTGCCCACGGACAAAGTGATGCCATTGAAAATGTAACCCACTCGGTTTGTACTTTAGAATTTATTCCGCACCGCGAATTATATAATTGGTTAATTGAGCAATTGGAGATTTATCCTTCTCATCAATATGAGTTTGCCCGAAAAAATTTAAATTATACTGTTACTAGCAAGCGTAAATTGTTGCAATTAGTAACCGAAAATTATGTGAACGGTTGGGACGACCCGCGAATGCCAACGATTAGTGGCTTACGCAGAAGAGGATTTACGCCATCATCAATCAGAAATTTTTGTGATAGAACTGGGATTTCTAAACGTGATAACTTATTAGAATACAGTTTATTGGAATTCTTTATCAGAGAAGATTTAAATAAAACTTCGTGGAGAAGAATGGCTGTTTTAGATCCCATTAAAATGGTGATCACCAATTATCCAGAAGGGCAGGAAGAACT
>JBILPO010000209.1:0-4428 GCA_044373805.1 Pelobium sp. | reverse complement strand
GGTTTGGCACTTTTTTGAGCAACAAATTGGGTATCCAATTACGGTAATTAAAACTTCTGATTTGGGTAGGGTGAAATGGAACGATATTCAGGTGCTAATTGCCCCTGATGGTTACTACCAAAATTTAGACAGCGAGAAAATTCAGGAATGGATTAAAGCTGGCGGTAAATTAATTGCCATAGACGGTGCAGTAAAGCAACTGGCAGATAAGAAAGGGTTTTCTTTAAAATCTAAGGAAGAGAAAAAAGAAAGTGATAAAAATGCAGCTAAAAAAGATGCTTATGATCAAATTAAGCCTTATGCAGACAGAGAGCGAGCCAGCATTGTAAATAATATTCCTGGGGCTATTTATAAAATTGATTTAGACAACACGCACCCATTGGGCTTTGGTTTTCCATCTTATTATTACACTTTAAAATTAGATGCAAACACCTACAATTTCTTAGAAAATGGTTGGAATGTAGGAACCGTTAAAAAGAATAATTACGTTACTGGTTTTGCAGGAACACAAACTAAAATGAAAATTCAAGACGGAACTTTACTGGCTGTTGAAGAAATTGGACGAGGTTCTGTGGTTTACATGGCTGATAATCCATTGTTTAGAAGCTTCTGGGAAAACGGGAAACTGCTGTTTAGCAATGCCGTTTTTATGGTTGGTCAATAATTAAAATATTTTTAAGAAAGCAGGGTTCAACTTAAATTTAAGTTAGCCCTGCTTTTTATTTATAAAAGCATTTTTTTAATCATTTAGCGCTGTAATCTCCTTTTCCTTTGTGGTTAAAGTATATCGGCGTGGGTTTTAAATGTGAAATAGTAGCACCAGCCTATGTAAACTAAACCTGATTGCAGCAATTACCGTAATGGGTTTTGTGAGAGAAGGCCTGTAATGCGTAAAGCGGGGCTGCCGTTAATAGTGGAACAGGAACTTGCTTTTCAAATTATTTTTATTGGCCGACTCTAGCTTTTTCTTCGGCTGCGCCAAGTTTTCTTTGGCGATATGCTTTCACTTCTTTTTTACCAAATTTATAACTAAAGCTGAGTCTGAAACTACGGGTTTCGGCTTTTTCTTTGGCGTTTAAATCTAAATTGTAAAAGTTGGTACCGTATCTATTGCTGTTGGTGTCAAACAAATCGGTAGCTAAAAACCTGATACTTCCTTGCTTTTTAAATACGGATTTAGAAATTCCAAAGTTGACATAATAAAGGGGCTTAAAAGTGAAAATGCCATAAGAAGTTGGACTTTCGTAATGCATATTAGCCATGGCATTAAAGCCTTTTGGAAGTGAAAAAGTATGATTTAGATTGACTAAAAAGCTAGTGCTTTCATTCTTAATTTGTTCTTTTTGATTGTTGGTGTATTTAAAAAACTCGTAATAAGCTTGTGTGTTGAGGTCTATATCCCACCAAGATGTAAGGGTGATAGGAATGCCAATATCAAAACCTAAGGTTTGTCTGTAATTAAAATTATTTCGGATGGTCGTTGCGGTTTGTGTGGTGTTATCTTGTTCATAAATAACATAAGCAAAATCTTTGATGTAATTGTACTGCAAGCTAAAATTGTATTTTGACTTAATTTCCCAATTTATTTTAGAAGCATTAATATAGGAAGGCGAAAGTGATGGATTTCCTTGATTATAAGTGTATTGATCTAAAAAATAGTAAAAAGGGTTGAGATCTTCATACCTAGGCCTGGTGATTCCTCGGCTAAAGGAAAAGCTTAATTTATGATTTTTGGTGAAGTCTAAAGCATATAATAAGTTAGGGAAAAGGTTGAGGTAGTTTCTGGCTATCAAATTGCTTTTTGCAGAAGTATCGCCTGTGGCAATGGTTTGCTCGGCTCTTAAACCTATTTCTAAATTGCTTTTTTCTGTTTTAGTTTTAAAGCTTACAAAGCCAGCATAAATTTGCTCTTTATAATTAAATAAAGTACTTGGGTTAAAGATATAATTTTGGCCAGAGGTGATATTTATATTTCTTTGGCTTGATGTTTTTACCCAACTACTTTTTAAGCCGGCATCTAATGATGAATTTTTATTAATAGGATTTGAAACATCCGCTTTAATAGATAAAATATCTATTTGAGAAGGGCTTAAGTTGTTAAATTGCAACGGGGATTTAAACTCAAAACCGTTCTTGTTTAAATAAATACTTTCTAAATTTTCGTCAGATTTTCTAGCGTAATTAAGGTAATCCACATCGGCTTTTAAGCTTGTTCCTTTTTTGCCAACACTGCCCGCATAATTAATGTTGGTAGAAATATTGTTAATTCTTCTGTTTTCTAGCGAGGTTGATGAAATGGTAGAATCGTGACTATTATTATTCAAAATTAAGCTTTTATTGCGCTCATCAGACAGCATCTTATTGCTAAAGGCATTCACCAAAAAACCAACGGCATGATTTTTATTTAGATTATAATCTAATCCCAATAGAAAATTATGATTATTTCTGGTTTTTACATCGTTGTTCTTAATATCAAAAAGTGTTTTTAAACTGGGGCTATTTATGCTTCTCAATAAGTAGTTATCATCAACAGCTTTAATTTCACTAAAATCGTAATTGAGGTAAATATTAGATTTTTCGGTTCTATTATTTAAGCTCAAGCCAGCATTGTATCTATAATTTCGGCCTAAGCCAGCGCCAAAAGAAGCCGTTCCGTTTGCACCAATATTTTTGCCTTTTTTAAATTTAATGTTAATGATTCCACCATTGTTTGCTGCATCATATCTGGCCGAAGAGCCATTTAATAATTCTATTTGTTCTATATTATTGGTAGAGATGTTTTTAAGAAACTCTACTAAATTAGCTCCTGATAGATTGCTGGGTTTACCATCTATATAAACAGTAACGTTGTTTTTACCTTGAAGAGAAAGTTGGTCGTTATTCTCTATTCTAATACCAGGTATGGTTTGTAATACCTCCAAACCCGAACTACCCAATCCAAAAACACTGTTTTCTACATTAATGATGGTTTTGCCAGCCCGTCTTTCTATATAAGGTGTTTTTGCCTGCACAACTACCTCTTTTAGTTGTTTTACCTGCCTTATCATTTCCGTTGGAGGAATTATTGACCCAAAACCTTTTTGATTAAGCTGTAATTCATCTGAAAATAAAGTTTGATAACCAGTTTTAATAAAAGAAAGACGGTAATTGCCAGGCTTTATATTAAGAATTTCATAATGGCCATTAACATCTGTGAGGACACTTTTTACAATGGATGAATCTTTAACCGTAATTAGAATAACGTTTACATCTTCAATTTTTTCTGATTTGGCAAATACTTTACCGGTAATTTTAGAATCTAAAGTTTGACAATAACTGAGCGCACTAAAAATGAAAAAAAAAGCAATTAAGAAATATAGACTTTTAACCATAGGTAGGTATAAGTTTAAGAATTTTAAATAAGATTAGAAAAGTACGTAAAATCTTAAATATCAAGCAACAACTGCATAAAAAAACGTTCTTAATTTCTCTAAGAACGTTTTTTAGGTTTAGTCAAAAAAATAATAACTTATTTAGTTAAGCTTCTGTATACAAAGTTGTAAGTTAAACCAACAGTAGCATAGTAAGATTTTCCTACGTTTCTTCCATCAATTACGGCGCCACCACCAATACCAATTCCAATATTAGGATCTACTGGAGCATAAATGCTCCCTCCAATTTTCGTGTAATTTACCTTAGTAGCAGGAAAAAAGCCTGTAAATCCACTTCTTAAAACATCAACTCC
Source organism: Pelobium sp. (assembly GCA_044373805.1). Classification (GTDB taxonomy): domain Bacteria; phylum Bacteroidota; class Bacteroidia; order Sphingobacteriales; family Sphingobacteriaceae; genus Pseudopedobacter. Next base: position 704 of record JBILPO010000209.1, on the reverse strand, counting down.
ACCTGTTGAAGTTTGGTTACCAATGTATCCATCAATGTAAAAACTGTTTGATGCAAAACCGGCTTTAACCTGACTTAAAATGGCATCAGGAACTTCGGTATTTCTTAAACTGTACCCTAACTGACCCGTAACAAATAAGCCGTTGCTTGCTTTGTAGTGAGCAAGACCAATTGCATTAAAAGTAGTTGCTCTGTTCCCAATTGCAATAATTGATTCTAATCCTTCGTCTACTTTATAATCACTCATTGGGGTAGTCACCCCAAAAGATCCCTGCAAAGAAATATCTCCTTTTTTTGCAAATTCATATTTTAAGAATGCTGAAAGATCTTGCGCACCATCTTTTTGGTTAGCATAACCTAAATCGCTCAATACATTAGGGTTCCCAGATCCTACGGTTTGCACAAAAGGGACATTAAATACTACATCTAACTTATCTGATAAACCATAAGTACCGTAAACATTAAAGCTATTGGTAGATACGCTGTTATAAATTGGAGTTTCGTCTATTTCATCCGGGAATAAAAACACTTTTTTATAATTTTCATGAGTTAAAGAAAAAGAAACGCCTCCGCCTTTTTTACCTTGCATAAATCCGCTTAATGGAGTTTGTGCAAAAGAACCTGCAGTTAATCCCAATATTAATCCAGTACCTAATATTGCTTTTTTTGTAAATGTTTTCATTTTGGTTGATTTAAATTTTAATT
>JBILPO010000208.1:0-4431 GCA_044373805.1 Pelobium sp. | reverse complement strand
AATATTTTTGGGGTTACCCTCTATTTATTACAATGCATATAACAGAATTTAGTGCTTCGGGTTAGGCTTTACGCTAAATCTTTTTAGCTGAAATAGGCTAAAAAGGATACCGCTTCAATCCTTAACGCCTTTAAAAAACCTTCGGTATCACTATTTTTTCTTCTCTATCCCAGTTGGCTCTAGTGACAATTTCTTTTTCATAGAACCAACTTTTCTCAGGCTGAATTTTAAGTTTCACGTTTCCAGTATCAAATTCTCCATTACTATTACTGTCCTCGACAACTTTTACAGTATATTTTCCTGTTGGGATATTTTTAATAACAATAGTGGTATTGCTTTTAATTGGCGTTTCTTTATAGATGATGTTTTTCTCTGTTAATAGTAAAACAACATAGTTTTTAAGGCTATCTTCTTTGCTAACATTTAAGCTTAAAGTACCATAATTTTCAATCTCATCTAATTCAAAATCAAGCTTTATAGCTTTATTATTGGTTCCATAAATATCTTCAATGGCATTATCTTGGAAACTTAAAGTATAGCGTTTTTTGATTAACCAGGGATAAGTAACAACATATTTTCTTGGAGAGTTTTCTGTTTTTTTAATGTTAAAATTTCTTTTTGGAACAGAATCTTCTAACAGCTCCACTTTATTCATATCAATTGTAGCAATTGGAATGTTAAAGGAGATGTTTAATGTATTTCCAGGTCTTATGTTCGCTCCAGATAGGTTATTACCAAAAGTAATAACTCTTTGGTAATTATCTTTTTTACCTCTTTTAAAAACAAGGGTATCTAAAGGTTTATTATCGCTGTTAATAGACACTTTAAGTGAATCAAAACTAATATCTTTTAACCAAATTTGAGTCGTGTCTCCCTTTGGAGAAAATTCAATAATAGGTTCTTTAATATCGCCGTCTAAGAATGTTATAGATGGCTTATTAATCGGTTTATTAGCAATAATTAAAATTTTTCCATCAGTATCTATTTTTCTATCTATAATTCTGAATTGTTGTGGAATTTCTTTAAATAGTTTTAAAATAATATTTCCAGTATCCTTAGTAAGGTTTATGGGATCTTTCAAAAACGCAACTTCTTCGTTGGCATTATTAAATATTCTATCTGGTGATGATTCTTTTAAAGCGTAGATTGTATATTTCTGATTTCTTAAATTTTTAATACTAAAGTTACCTGCACTATCTGTTGTGGTGTATAGAGATGATCTTTTTTTAGCAAATAGCGTATCCCTTGCTAAAGTAAAAATAAAAACAGTGGCATCTTTAACTGGTTTGTTATCTGCTGAGCTTACCACGTTTCCATTGATTTGTAAAGAATCTAAAATAGGACCGGTTGAAAAAACATAGCTGTAATTTTTTAACTGATTAGATTCATTTACATCTTGTATTGCTTTTCCAAAGTTTACAGTATAAGTGGTGTTTTTTTCTAGAGAATCTTTAAACGTAATCTCTAAACTTTTTTGTTTGGTTTTAAAAATTGGAGGAATTTCCATTGAAGGGGAAACGCTAATTTCTGTAAACTCACTGCTCAATTTAAAATATTCGTCAAACTCAATTTCGATTTTATCTCCTCTAAAATTTCTTGTTAAATTTTTTGGAGTTTCTTTCAAAACTTTTGGAGCCTCAATATCTCTTGGTCCACCTTGCGGCTGTTGTAAGCTTGCACATGAGCAATAAAGCAAAGAAGCTAAATATAGAGAGTAGATAAAATGCTTTTTCACTTGTTTTTTATTTAAGCTTATTTATAAGCGATTTAACGAATTTTTAGTGTTTTATGAAGATTATGTCTCGAAATTTAAAATAAGCGCTGTAATCTAATCTTTTTAATATGCGGTTTTATTTATTTAAATAATTGATAAACAGATGATTATGTTTATTTGGAAATATGAACCATTAAAACCGATACATCAGAAGGAGTAACGCCTGAAATTCTAGAAGCCTGACCTAAAGTTCTTGGTTTTATTTTCATTAACTTTTCTCGAGCTTCTTTAGACAATGATTGTAATTGATGATAATTAAATTCTGGATTGATTTCTTTATCTTCCATTTTTTTCATCTTTCCTACAATCTCTAATTCTTTTTCAAAATAGCTATCGTATTTAATTTTTATTTCAGCTTGTTCAATTGTTTCTTTATCAAATTGATTTAAATATCCGTCTAAGTCCAAACTCATTTTTCTAAGGTCATTAATAGAAATTTGAGGTCTTCCTAAAAGGTTATGAAGTTTTGCGCTTTGGCTGATTGCTGATGTTTCTAAAGCTTCTAAAATAGGATTGGCAATTTCTTTACTAATAGATTGCTCTTTCATAAACTGAATAATGTCTAAAGAATTAGCAATTTTTTCATTTACCTTATTTAATCTATCATCATCAATTAATCCTAGTTGATGTGCAATTGGACTTAATCTTTCATCTGCATTATCTTGTCTTAACAACAATCTATGTTCTGCTCTAGAGGTAAACATTCGGTAAGGTTCTTCTGTTCCTTTGGTCACTAAGTCATCAATTAATACACCAATATAAGATTCAGATCTTTTTAAAATCAGGGCTTGTTTTTCATTTATCTTTTGATGAGCATTAATTCCCGCAATAAAACCTTGTGCGGCCGCTTCTTCATATCCGGTGGTTCCGTTAATTTGACCGGCAAAGAAAAGGTTTTGAATCAGTTTGGTTTCTAAACTTAAATCTAGTTGCGTAGGAGGGAAGAAATCATATTCAATGGCATAGCCAGGCCTAAACATCTTTGCGTTTTCAAAACCAGGAATTAAACGTAATGCTTTTTGTTGAACGTCTTCTGGTAGTGATGTTGAAAATCCATTTACATAAATTTCTACTGTATCAAAACCTTCTGGTTCTACAAAGATTTGATGTCTTTCTCTTTCTGCAAATCGGTTGATTTTATCTTCAATAGAAGGACAGTACCTTGGACCAAGGCCTTTAATTCTACCTGTAAACATTGGAGATTTTTCAAATCCTTCTTTTAATGCTTCATGTACCGCTGCATTTGTATAGGTAATCCAGCAACATCTTTGTTCTTTTGGTTTATCTACTTCTGTATATGAAAATCTTCCACCATCTTCGTCTCCCCATTGTTCTTCCATTTTAGAATAATCCAGTGATCTTCCGTCAACCCTTGGGGGGGTGCCGGTTTTCATTCTTCCAGATTCAAAACCCAGTTCTACTAATTGTTCTGTAATTCCCGTAGCAGATTTTTCTCCCGTTCTTCCGCCTCCCATTCTCTTTTCACCTATATGGATTACTCCATTTAAGAATGTGCCATTAGTTAATACAACAGAAGAGGATTCTATTTCTACACCCAATGATGTTACAACGCCGCAAACTTTGTTGTCTTTAACGATTAAGCTAGAGACCATATCTTGCCAAAAATCTACATTAGGTGTTTTTTCTAATGCCAAACGCCATTCTTCTGCAAAACGCATTCTATCATTTTGTGTTCTTGGAGACCACATTGCCGGGCCTTTAGATCGGTTCAGCATTCTAAATTGTATCGTTGATTTATCCGAAATAATTCCAGAATAACCACCCATAGCATCAATTTCTCTTACTATTTGTCCTTTAGCTACACCTCCCATTGCTGGGTTGCAACTCATTTGTGCAATAGTACCCATATTCATGGTAACTAATAATACTGAAGAGCCTAAATTAGCCGCCGCTGCTGCCGCCTCACAACCAGCATGCCCTGCCCCAACCACAATAACATCGTATTTTTTAAACATAATTTATATAATGTTTCACGTGAAACACTTTGATTTTTTAAAGATACAGCTTATATTTTCCAATAAAATTTATCAGCAATTCATGACTTCTTGTTGAATGTTTCACGTGAAACAATCCCTTTAAAAAGCGAAAGAAGGGCTGTAAAAGACCAAATAATATTTAAAACAACAAAAGGATAGAAGTCAACCATCCAAGAGGCGTAGCAACTAATTAAACCTCCAATAGCGTTTAAAAGAGCATAAAGGTTGCTTTTATTGTTAACGTAGCCAAAAATATTTAAGAAAAACGCGACTAATAATATACCAACACCAATTGATGCTACCCAGTTTGCTACACTCATGCTAATTCAGTTAAAGTTATCCATTGCATAGATTTTTCATCTAACAAAGTGTTTGTTTCTTCTATTGTTTTAGAAAGCGCAATTAATTCTTCATGCGATGCTTCTGGATTGTTTAATTCATTAGTCAGTTTTTCTACTGATGCTTCTAAATCGGCTATCTCATTTTCTAAGAGTTCAAGAGCTCTTTGTTCTTTGTAAGATAATTTACTTTTAACAGTTTCCTTTTTTACTTCTACAACAGGAGTGGGTTTCTCTTCTTTGGTTTTAGATTTTAATAATTCTTGTTCAAAACGATAAGAAGAATAGTTTCCATTGTAAATTCTAATATCTCCATTGCCTT
>JBILPO010000013.1:0-14970 GCA_044373805.1 Pelobium sp. | reverse complement strand
TTTAAAACTTTTAACTTTCAACCTTAAACTTTTAACTTATTAGTCTAATGTAATATCTAATCCTAAACCTCTTAATTCGTGAACCAATACATTGAATGATTCTGGAACACCTGGAGTTGGAAGATTTTCGCCTTTTACGATAGCCTCGTAAGTTTTAGCTCTACCTACCACATCATCAGATTTAACAGTTAAGATTTCTTGTAGAATATTAGAAGCACCAAATGCTTCTAATGCCCAAACCTCCATCTCACCAAAACGCTGACCACCAAATTGAGCTTTACCACCCAATGGTTGTTGTGTAATTAATGAGTACGGCCCTATAGAACGAGCATGCATCTTATCATCAACCATGTGACCCAGTTTAAGCATATAAATTATACCTACTGTAGTATGTTGATCAAAACGCTCGCCTGTTAAACCGTTGTATAAGTAAGTTCTTCCAGATTCTGGTACACCTGCTTGTTTCACGTAGGCTTCAACTTCGTCATGAGAAGCACCATCAAAAATTGGAGTTGCAAATTTCAATCCTAATTCTTTACCTGCCCATCCTAAAACAGTTTCGTAAATCTGTCCTAAGTTCATACGAGAAGGTACACCAAGTGGATTTAAAACGATATCTACTGGAGTTCCATCAGAAAGGAATGGCATATCTTCATCACGAACAATTCTGGCAACAATACCTTTATTACCGTGACGACCAGCCATTTTATCACCAACTTTTAATTTACGTTTCTTAGCAACATAAACTTTAGCCATCTGAACAATACCTGATGGTAATTCATCTCCAACACTAATTGCAAACTTATCTCTTCTGTAAGCTCCTAACTCCTCGTTGGTTTTGATGCCAAAGTTGTGTAACAATGTTTTAATTAAATCATTTTTATCATCATCAGTTGTCCATTTTGTTGGATTAATGTGATTATAATCTAATTCCATTAGCAGCTTCTGAGTAAATTTCACTCCTTTAGCTATTAATAATTCCTTGTAAACATTGTAAACTCCTTGAGAAGTTTTTCCATTAACTATTGTGAATAATTTTTCTACTAAATTTTCTCTTAGTTCTCTAACCGCTTTTTCATGCTTAGCATCTAGCTTCTCTAGCATTGCTTTTTCTTCTGCTTTAGAAGTTTTCTTTGCTCTAGAGAATAATTTAGTATCAATAACTACACCTTTAATAGATGGAGGAGTTTTTAAAGACGCATCTTTAACATCACCAGCTTTATCACCAAAGATCGCTCTTAGTAATTTTTCTTCTGGCGAAGGGTCTGATTCTCCTTTCGGAGTAATTTTACCAATTAAAATATCACCTTCTTGAACATCAGCTCCAACTCTAATGATTCCGTTTTCATCTAAATCTTTAGTTGCTTCTTCAGAAACGTTAGGAATATCTGGAGTTAATTCTTCTTCTCCTCTTTTAGTATCTCTAACTTCTAATTCAAATTCTTCAATATGAAGAGAAGTAAAAATATCTTGAGAAACTACTCTTTCTGAGATTACAATCGCATCCTCAAAGTTATATCCCTGCCAAGGCATGAAAGCAACTTTTAAGTTGATACCTAATGCTAATTCTCCGTCTTGTGTAGCATAACCTTCGCATAGTACTTGCCCTTTTTCTACTCTTTGGCCTTTTTTAACAATTGGCTTTAAGTTGATACAAGTACTTTGGTTAGTTTTCTTAAACTTAATTAAGTTATAACTCTTAGATTCTCCATCAAAAGACACTAATCTTTCGTCATCGTTTCTTTCGTATCTGATGGTAATTTTATTAGCATCAACATATTCAACAACACCATTACCTTCAGCATTAATCAATGTTCTAGAATCACGAGCTACTCTTCCTTCTAGTCCAGTACCAACAATTGGAGCTTGTGGACGTAATAAAGGAACAGCTTGACGTTGCATGTTAGATCCCATCAAAGCTCTATTCGCATCATCATGTTCCAAGAAAGGAATCAATGACGCTGCAATAGAAGTAATTTGATTTGGAGCGATATCAATATAATCTAATTTTTTAGGCTCTATTACTGGAAAATCACCCTCATATCTAGCTTTTACTCTATCATCATCAAAAATACCTGCATCACTGTATTGAGCATTTGCTTGCGCAATCGTCATTCCATCTTCATCTTCTGCACTTAAGTAAACAACTGGTTGATCCATCACTACGTTACCGTCATTAACTTTACGATAAGGCGTTTCAATGAAACCTAAACTGTTAATTTTAGCATGTACGCAAAGTGAAGAAATTAATCCAATGTTTGGACCTTCAGGAGTTTCAATGGTACATAAACGACCATAGTGAGTATAGTGAACGTCACGAACCTCAAATCCAGCTCTTTCTCTCGACAAACCACCTGGCCCTAAAGCTGACAAACGGCGTTTATGAGTGATCTCAGCTAATGGATTGGTTTGATCCATAAATTGAGATAATTGGTTAGTACCAAAGAATGAATTGATAACAGAGGATAACGTACGAGCATTAATTAAATCTGTTGGGGTAAACACTTCGTTATCACGAATATTCATACGCTCACGAATAGTTCTAGCCATACGAGCTAAACCTACGCCAAACTGTGCATACAATTGCTCTCCAACAGTTCTTACTCTTCTATTTGACAAGTGATCAATATCATCAACATCCTCTTTTGAGTTGATTAATTTAATCAAGTATTTAACAATCGCAATAATGTCTAACTTGGTTAAAACCTTAGTTTCAACTGGAGTGTCCATTTTTAATTTACGATTGATTCTGTAACGACCAACGTCTCCTAAATCATAACGTTTATCTGAAAAGAATAAACGATCAATGATACCACGAGCAGTTTCCTCATCAGGTGGTTCGGCGTTACGTAACTGTCTATATATATGTTCAACCGCTTCTTTTGCAGAATTGGAAGTATCTTTTTGTAGCGTATTATAAATGATAGTATAATCTCCAGTGTTACCATCTTCCTTAGAAAGGATTAAAGTTTTAACACCAGCATCAACAATCATGTCAATTTGATCTTCTTCCAAAATGGTTTCTCTTTCAAGAATGATCTCATTTCTGTCAATAGATACCACTTCACCTGTATCCTCATCAACAAAATCTTCGACCCATTTCTTAAGTACCCTAGCGGCAAGCTTACGTCCTACATACTTTTTCAAGCCAGACTTACTTACTTTTACTTCATCAGCTAGATCAAATAATTCTAAGATATCCTTATCAGAATCATAGCCTATTGCTCTTAATAAAGTAGTTACAGGGAATTTTTTCTTACGATCAATGTAAGCATACATCACGTTATTAACGTCTGTAGCAAATTCAATCCATGAACCTTTAAAAGGAATTACACGGGCAGAATATAACTTGCTCCCGTTAGTGTGACGACTTACGCCGAAAAACACACCAGGAGAACGGTGTAATTGAGAAACAATTACACGCTCAGCGCCATTAATTACGAAAGTACCTTTTGGTGTCATGTAAGGAATGGTTCCTAAATAAACATCCTGAACGATAGTTTCAAAATCTTCATGCTCTTCATCATTACAAGACAAACGGAGTTTAGCCTTGAGAGGAACACTATAAGTTAATCCACGCTCTATACACTCATGTATGTCGTAACGAGGTGGGTCAATAAAATAATCCAAAAATTCTAAAACGAAAATGTTTCTTGAATCAGAGATCGGAAAGTTTTCAGCAAATACCTGAAATAAACCTTCGGTGTGACGGTTATCTGAGGTGGTTTCTAGCTGAAAGAATTCCTTGAACGATTGGATTTGTACATCCAGAAAATCAGGATAATCTAACACATGCTTACTTTGAGCAAAGTTTATCCTTTGATTGCTTTTGTTTGCCAAGGGTCTTAAATTTTAGTTAAACCGAAAATTCGATTAAAACTGAACCAAAGTTCAGTATATATTGGTGATTATACACCAAAAGCCATAAACTCCTATCCTCTTTTGAGGATGGAGTTTAAGGCTATTTTTTATTGAGGGGTAATGAATTACTTGATCTCAACAACAGCTCCAGCTTCTTCAAGCTGCTTTTTCAAAGCTTCTGCTTCGTCTTTAGTAACACCAGCTTTTAATTCTTTTGGTGCACCATCAACTAAATCTTTTGCTTCTTTTAATCCAAGACCAGTAAGGTCTTTAACTAATTTCACTACTGCTAATTTAGAACCACCAGCTTCTTTCAAGATTACATCAAAAGATGTTTTCTCTTCAGCAGCAGGAGCTTCAGCAGCAGCTGGTCCAGCAATAGCAACTGCAGCAGCAGCTGGTTCAATACCATACTCGTCTTTTAATATTTGAGCTAACTCGTTAACTTCTTTAACTGTTAGGTTTACTAGTTGTTCAGCAAACGCCTTTAAATCCGCCATTATATTTAAATTTTAAAATTTTACTAATTAATGATTTACTCCAAACTTAAGGTGTTTGGTTAACCTTCTCTTTCTTGTAAAGTTTTGACAATACCTGCCAATTTGTTTCCGCCAGACTGTAATGCTGAAATAACATTTTTAGCTGGAGACTGTAATAATCCAATGATATCACCAATAAGTTGTTCTCTTGATTTAAGATTTACTAATGCATCTAATTGGTTATCGCCAATGAAAACAGCTGAATCTACATAAGCTGCTTTTAAAACTGGTTTCTCATTTTTACCTTTTCTCAATTCTTTAATCAGCTTAGCCGGAGCATTAGCATTTGTTGAGAACATGATTGATGATGAACCTTTAAGAACTTCGAATAAAGGAGTTACATCGCCATCTAATTGCTCTAAAGCTTTTCTGATAAGCGTGTTTTTAACTACTTGCATTCCAATTTCGTTCTCAAAACATTTACGGCGAATATTATTGATTTTCGCAACCGATAAACTTGAAGTATCTGTAATATAAAAATTACCGTACTCTTTCATCCTCTCAGTTAAAGCAGAAACAACTTCGTGTTTTTCTTCTTTTCTCATAATATTAAATTCCCGCTACTGATTTAGTTTCTATTTCAATCCCTGGAGACATAGTAGAAGAGATGTGAATACTCTTAAAGTATGTTCCTTTAGCAGCAGAAGGCTTCAATTTTGAAATAATTTGAAGAACTTCTAAAGCATTTTCATAAATCTTATCAGAAGCGAAAGATACTTTACCTATTGAGCAATGAATGATGCCTGTTTTATCAACTTTAAAGTCGATTTTACCAGCCTTAACGTCAGTAACTGCTTGTCCAACATTTGGAGTTACAGTTCCTGATTTAGGATTTGGCATCAAGTTACGCGGACCTAATATACGACCTAACTTTCCTACCTTGGCCATACAGCTAGGAGTAGTAATAATAATATCGACATCTGTCCACCCACTCTCAATCTTAGCTATATACTCGTCCAAACCTACAAAATCAGCACCCGCTGCTTTGGCCTCTTCTTCCTTATCAGGAGTTACTAAAGCTAAAACGCGTACTGTTTTACCGGTACCATGAGGTAAAGTTGCGATACCACGAACCATTTGATTCGCTTTACGCGGATCAACTCCTAAACGAACATCAATATCTACTGATGAATCGAATTTGGCGATGGTGATATCTTTTACCAAGGCAGCTGCATCCTTTAAGGAATAAGCCTTACCAGCTTCAAGTTTGGAAAGTGCCGTCTTTTGATTTTTTGTTAATCTTGCCACTGTCTTTTACTTATTTTTGTTAATTAATTATTCCAGGGTGCATCACCTGTAACGTTTATACCCATACTACGGGCGGTTCCTGCAACCATCTTCATTGCTGATTCTACTGTAAATGCATTTAAATCAGGCATTTTATCTTTTGCAATAACCTCTACTTGTTCCCAAGTAATCTTGGCAACTTTTTTACGGTTAGATTCTGCTGATCCACTTTTTAAATTTGCAACTTCCATTAACTGAATTGCAACTGGTGGATTTTTAATGATAAAATCGAATGACTTGTCTGCATAAACGGTAATTACAACAGGAAGAATTTTGCCTGGCTTATCTTGGGTACGAGCATTAAATTGCTTGCAAAATTCCATGATATTCACACCTTTTGCTCCTAATGCGGGACCAACTGGTGGAGATGGATTTGCAGCTCCTCCTTTGATTTGTAATTTGATTAACGCACTGACTTCTTTTGCCATTTGTTTATTTATTTATTTCTCAACGTTAATAATGTGGAAGCATTTGTAACATTTAAGATCTTGTTAATATCTAGTAGTAAGTATCAAGGAAAAAGATGTTAAATCTATATACTTGACACTCATCTATTGATACTTTATTTATTCTTTTTCTACTTGCATATAGTTAAGTTCTAAAGGTGTTCTTCTACCAAAAATCTTAACCATTACTTTTAATTTCTTCTTTTCCTCGTTAACTTCTTCAATTATGCCCGAAAATCCGTTGAAAGGCCCATCCATTACTTTAATGTTTTCCCCTACATAATAAGGTACATTCATCATTTCACCTTGCTCAGCCATTTCATCAACCTTGCCTAATATCCTGTTCACTTCAGCTGGTCTTAAAGGAACTGCCTTTCCGCTTTTATCTCCTAAAAAACCAATCACACTATTTACGCTTTTAATTATCTGTTCTAGCTCTGCGTTTAAGGCAGTTTCAATAAGAACATATCCTGGGTAGAAATTTCTCTCTTTCGCAATTTTTTTTCCATCACGCATCTGGTAGTATTTTTCCATTGGTATTAATACCTGTGGAACCAAATGAGTTAAACCTAAACGACTTATTTCTGCATCTATATATTGCTTAACTTTCTTTTCTTTACCACTAACTGCCCTTACTACATACCATTTCAACTGATCGCTCATGCTCTATATATTATGCAAATGATTTGTACATTAACTTTAACAAGTTTCCTGCTGACTCATCCATTGCTAGAATAATCAATGCGATGATCAAAGAGGCAACTAGAGTAATTACAGCACTGTTTTGTAATTCACTCCAAGTAGGCCAACTTACTTTTTCAGTAAGTTCTATGTATGATTCTTTTAAATATTCTGCAAAACTAGCCATTCTTATTTTCGCGTTAGCACGGGAACAAGGATTCGAACCCTGATCAAAGGTTTTGGAGACCTCTATTCTACCGTTGAACTATTCCCGTTTATTAATTTTAGAAACCTAAACTTTTATTAGATAAAAAGTACTTAGGAGTATTTTCCTAAGTACTTTCTCATTTAAAAACCCGCAAGGGCAATTAAAAATATATTATTTAACGATTTCAGTTACCTGACCAGCACCTACTGTTCTACCACCTTCACGGATAGCGAAACGTAAACCTTTTTCCATCGCAATAGCATTAATTAATACTACATTAATAGTAACGTTATCACCTGGCATAACCATTTCTACTCCTTCTTGTAATGTAATTTCACCTGTTACATCTGTTGTTCTGAAGTAAAATTGAGGACGATATTTGTTAAAGAATGGAGTGTGACGTCCACCTTCTGCTTTCGATAATACGTAAACCTCAGCTTTGAAATCTGTGTGAGGAGTTACTGACCCTGGCTTACAAATAACCATACCACGACGGATATCAGTTTTTTCAATACCACGTAACAATAAACCTACGTTATCACCTGCTTCACCTCTGTCTAATATTTTACGGAACATCTCAACTCCAGTTACTGTAGACTTTAAGTTTTCAGCACCCATACCTAAGATATCAACACCTTCTCCAGAATTGATAATTCCTCTTTCAATACGACCTGTAGCAACTGTACCACGACCTGTAATAGAGAAAACATCTTCAACCGGCATTAAGAAAGGAAGTTCAGTTAATCTTGGTGGAATTGGAATGTAGTTATCAACCGCTTCCATTAGTTCTAGAATTTTACCAACCCATTTTGGATCTCCGTTTAAACCGCCTAATGCAGAACCTTGAATTACAGGGATATCATCACCAGGGAAATTATAGAAAGATAAAAGTTCACGAATTTCCATTTCTACTAATTCTAGTAATTCTGGATCATCAACCATATCTACTTTGTTCATAAATACAACAAGAGATGGAACACCAACCTGACGAGCTAATAAAATGTGCTCGCGAGTTTGTGGCATAGGACCATCAGTTGAAGCAACTACTATGATAGCACCATCCATTTGCGCAGCACCTGTAACCATATTCTTCACATAATCCGCGTGACCTGGACAATCAACGTGAGCATAATGACGGTTAGCTGTAGAATATTCTACGTGAGCTGTGTTGATAGTGATACCTCTTTCTTTTTCTTCAGGAGCTGAATCAATTGAATCAAATGAACGAGCTTCTGAATAACCTGCATCTGCTAAAACTTTAGTGATAGCTGCAGTTAACGTAGTTTTACCGTGGTCAACGTGACCGATTGTACCGATGTTTAAGTGTGGTTTACTACGGTCAAATTTTTCTTTTGCCATGATTTTATACTTATTAGTAGGTTAATTTTATATATTTTTCTTTATAAACTCTAACGAGCCAATGAAGGGACTTGAACCCTTGACCTCTTCCTTACCAAGGAAGTGCTCTACCGCTGAGCTACATCGGCTTTTCATTTACGATTGCCGATCTTGGACTTACGAACTTAAATTCGTTAATCGTAACTCGTAAACATATTGAGCGAAAGACGAGGTTCGAACTCGCGACCTATAGCTTGGAAGGCTATCGCTCTACCAACTGAGCTACTTTCGCAATTTAAATTATTTAGAAATACTAATTAATTTAATAGTGGGGGGAGAAGGATTCGAACCTTCGAAACCGAAGTAACGGATTTACAGTCCGTCCCATTTGACCGCTCTGGAATCCCCCCATCTTCTAATTAAGATTGACCGAAGAAGAATTACAATCTTTTCAAATAGCCATTCTATAATCTATCATTCTAAAATTAGAATGAGCCTCCTATCGGGATCGAACCAATGACCTACTGATTACAAGTCAGTTGCTCTACCAGCTGAGCTAAGGAGGCATTTTCAAGAATTTTAAAGAACTCTTTCCCTTTTTCAAAAATAACATTTGCTTAAGGGACTGCAAAACTACGAAAATTAATACTTGAACAAAATTTTTTTCAAAAAAAATTCGATGAATTATTTATTCATCGAATTTTAAATTTAAAAGGCTTTGTTAAACAACAGTTTATGTACGTATTAATCTATTATCTGATTAACTATTTCTTTGTGGTTACTTTCATGAGATCTTAGTTTTTCTTTGTATTTCCTTATTTGCTTACTTAAAGACTCTACAGAAAGATCAGTTGCTTCTTCAAAAGTCTTACATTCTTCTTTAGCAAATAAAATACTCCCCGGAATGACCAATTTAATTTCTACAATTTTATTTGTCTCTTCTGTGACGTTGTCAACCTTTAGATAAACTTCACCGTTAATGATCTGATCATAGTATTGATCAAGTTTGTCTACTTTTTTTTGGATGAATGCTAATAATTTCTGGTCAGCATCAAAATGGATTGATTGAATTACGATTTTCATTTTTCCTCCTCGTTTTAGGCTTTTGGATGAGCCTGTTTATAAATTGATTTAAGCCTTTCAATTGAATTATGAGTATACACTTGGGTAGCAGCTAAATTAGCATGACCTAACAAGTCTTTAATTGCGTTGATATCTGCACCATTATTTAAAAGACTGGTAGCAAAAGAATGCCTAAGTACGTGAGGACTTCTCTTTTCTTGGGTAGATATCATTTTCAAATATTTTTGCACAGCTCTATAAATAAATTTAGGATATGCAGGTGATCCCTTATCGTTAACGATTAAAACATCTGAGTTATTGGAAAAACCTTGATTTTTTTTTTCCACACTGTAATTATCAAGTAAGCTAATCAAAGAATAGTTAATGGGAATGATTCTTTCCTTATTTCTTTTTCCTAGTACTTTTAGTGTATGTTCTGCTATATGTATGTCTTTTTCTTTAATTCCTAAAAGTTCGCTTAAGCGAATACCGGTACCAAAAAGCAGCTCAATAATTAATTTATCTCTCAATCCAGAAAAATCATCTTCAAAAACCTTACCATCTAATAAACCATTAAGTTTATCATCTGAAATAAATGTTGGCAGTTTTTTCGCGACTTTAGGAGTCTGGATCTTCAAGACAGGGTTTTCTTCTACAATTTTTTCTCTGTGTAGATATTTATAGAGAGACCTTAGGGTAGATATTTTTCTATTTATAGAACGCGGATCAATATCTTCATCCATCAAAAGAACAATCCAAGACCGAATAATTTGATGATTAGCCAATTGAATTTCTGTATCAAGAGATTTAAGAAATCGGGAAAATTGAAAGAGATCATTTTTATAGGCAGTTAAGGTGTGTGGGGAGTACCTTTTTTCGAATTGCAAATATTTTAAAAACTGCTCTAAAAACATAAAAACTATTTATATATCCCCAAAAGTGAATATACAAATAGTTTATATATTGAAAGAATATTTAATCTAAAAGATTAAGCTTCTTTGTTCATGTCTTGAACGTAGATGGCATGTTTTACTTCCATTCTTCTAGCCACAGATTTTTTCTCATAAGCTTGACGACTGCGAAGTTCTCTTAAAACACCTGTTTTCTCGAATTTCTTTTTAAAGCGTTTTAATGCTCTATCAATTGATTCGCCATCTTTCACATTGATAATGATCATTTGTTAAATACCACCTTTCTATCCCTTTTATAATTCTGTTGGGGTTGCAAAGGTAATTAAATCAACGTAATTAAAAAACAAATTTGATTTGTTATTTTCTTGTGTCTGTAAAGCCGGCATTGAACCCATCAATAGAATCTTGCTTAATTTCTTTCCAATCCCAAATGACTTGTATAATAAGCCAAGTAAATACTCAAAATAGAAAAACTTTAATATCTCTTTTATTGATTCTAATCGCTTCCATTATAAATGATTTTAAACAAAACTAATATAAATTGTATCCATCTTTGGATTTGCCTGATTCGACGTAGTTATCTATTTAGTTAACGGATACCATTTCCATTAAAAAAAATAATACGTTTTAAACTTATCTACTATTTGTGCCTGAAAAAGTTGAAATAGATATTAATACGAATGGAGGTTCTGTTTGGTTAGGACAACCTTAGGTTTGAGCTATTGCTGTATTTATTGTTGTTTTAGTATTGATTACCAGAATTAACAAAAGTTTGGCAAAATAAAATTTGCGCTCAACAGTACAGAAAAAATTACAATTGGCGTGATTTTTTTCTCAAGCTTTTTTGAGAAATTCGGATTATAACCAAAGATCTTATTTAAATAAAACTGGTTAGACAAAAGCCAAGATTACCTGTGATTTGGACACGTTAGAAAGGAAAAATTAACTGCATTTAAGGAAAGCAGGGTTATTGTAACTCATGAAAGTCGGAACCCTGCTTTTCTAAAAAATTATCTTAAAATTTCTCTTGCTATTACTACTTTTTGGATTTCGCTAGTGCCTTCACCAATGGTGCATAATTTAGAATCTCTATAAAATTTCTCTACCGGAAAATCCTTAGTATAACCGTAACCTCCAAATATTTGAATAGCTTCAGTAGCAGCTCTCACACAAACTTCTGAGGCAAAGTATTTAGCCATTGCAGATTGCTTTGTCATGTTTAAACCTTTATTCTTCATGTCAGCAGCTTGATAAATTAACAATTCTGCAGCTTCAATTTCTGTTGCCATATCTGCTAACTTAAATGCTATTCCTTGAAAACTAGAAATTGGTTGACCAAACTGATGACGTTCTTTTGAATAGGCCAATGCGGCTTCATAAGCTCCCTTAGCAATACCTAAAGATAATGCTGCAATAGAAATTCGGCCTCCATCTAGAATTTTCATGGCTTGTTTAAAGCCCTCTCCTTCTTTACCTAATAGATTTTCTTTTGGCACACGAACATTGTCGAAAATGAGTTCGGTAGTTTCAGAAGCTCGCATTCCTAACTTATTTTCTTTTTTACCGTGAGTAAAACCAGGAGTTCCTTTTTCAATAACTATTGCAGAAATTCCACGAGCATCGCCTTTTTCACCGGTACGAACCATTATAACTGCAATATTGCCAGATTTACCGTGAGTTATCCAATTTTTAGTTCCATTTACAATATAATGATCTCCTTCTAAAACAGCTGTGGTATTCATTCCCATGGCATCTGAACCTGTATTGGCTTCTGTTAAACCCCAAGCACCAATCCACTCTGCAGTAGCTAATTTCGGCAGCCATTTCATTTTTTGCTCTTCGTTACCAAAATACATGATATGACCCGTACACAAAGAATTGTGGGCGGCCAAAGACAGGCCTATTGAGCCACAAACTTTAGCTACCTCTTCTATAACTTTCACATACTCAAAATAACCCAAACCAGAACCGCCGTATTCTTCGGGAACAAGTACACCCATTAGACCAAGTTCCCCTAATTGTTTAAATATTTCTATTGGAAAAGTTTGCGCTTCATCCCACTCCATCACTTTTGGCTTGATGTGTTTTAGTGCAAAATCTTTAACCATTTTAGCAATCATGGTTTGACTTTCTGATTCAGAAAAATTGTATCCATTTACGGCTTCTGCGTTTGAATTCATCTTTTAATAATTGGTTTTTGGACAAATTAGTAAATTAAGAATCATTATTTTGTATCTATTTAGTTAGATAAAAATGAGCTGAATTGGTTTTTGGTCTAAAAATTAGGTTTAATATTTATGAGTGAATATTAAGTGAAAGAAGCTAAGGAAATATTATTTTTTGAAAATTTATTTAGCTTTTTATCTCCATTCAAAAAATTTAAACTAATAAGGAAAGAAAAACCTGCAATTTGCCCTTTCATTTTCTGAATTAGTAAAGAGGTGGCTTCTACTGTGCCTCCGGTTGCTAAGAGATCATCATGAATAAGTATTTTTTGACCTTCTTGAAAAGCATCAGCATGGATTTCTATAGTAGCCGAACCGTATTCTAAATCATAACTTTGCTGAATAGTTTTATAGGGTAGTTTTCCAGCTTTTCTGATAGGGATAAATGGTTTATTTAATTTATTAGCCAGCATTAATCCAAATAAGAAACCTCTGCTTTCTATACCAGCAATAGCGTCAAACTCAAGATGCTTTAATCTTTCTACAAATTCATCTACAATTTCTGAACATAGCTTTTGATCTTTTAAAATCGGGGTAATGTCCTTAAAAATGATACCCGGCTTTGGAAAATCGTGTACATCTCTTAAACTATTTTTAATTCTTTCTTGAATCATTAGAATGCTAAATATGGCTTGATTTTTTGAATTATTTCGGGGTTTAAGATCGCAATTTTATTCAAATCATCAATACTTTTATAAACACCATGTTGTTTTCTATAAGCAATAATTGCATTCATTTGTTTATAAGTGAGATAGGGAAATAATTTTAGCTCCTCAAAAGTACATTCATTGATTTTGATTTGATTTAAAACTATTGATTCTACTTTTATTTGGCTATTTATTTGATCAAATTTTGTAGAATCAATTCCGTAAACTTCTTTCAATTGTTCTTTAGAATGAAAACCTCCTAAACGATTTCTAAACTTTATGATTCTTGCTGCAAAAGAAGGTCCTATTCCTTTTATTGTTGTTAATAGTACCGAATCTGCAGTGTTTATGTCAATCACTATTTTTGATGATCCTTTAGATGGGAAAACATTTGGCTTTGGAGTTTCATTAAATGATGAAGGGAGTTTAATCTCTTGTGGAATTTGTATGTAAGGTTCTAATTTTAAAAATTGTTTATTACTGATGGCGTACATTTTTTTCACATCAGACACGGTTCTAAATTTACCACCCTTAGCCTCGTAATTTTTAATACTTCGAGCTTGTTTATCTGATAATCCTAACTTTACCCAATCTTCTAATGGCAAATTATTAGGATTAAAATTAAATAGGATTCCTTTATCGTTTCCCTCAGCCTCACTTAGGTTTTGGTCTCCATTAGATGTTTCTTGCTTAAAACTTTCAATCTCAACAATTTTTGGTTTTAGTGTTTCTATGGTGATTTTTACTGGCTCAAATGTTAATTTTTCATAAATATAGGGTGAAGCGTAAACTATTATTAGAATGACGATGAAAACCATCATACCCTTGAACTCTCGTTTCGATATTTCGAAATACTGTTTAAACTTTTGATACATAAATAGATAGATAGAAGAATTAAATCTACATTAAAAAATTTAATATTTACACCAACAGATATTGTCTATTTTTAAGCAAAAGATTCATATTTATAGAAATGAAAATTATCACCTCAGAAGAATTTGCAAAAGCCACCAAGATTGATAAACTAAGAATGCCAGGTTTGGCTTCTTTGCTTATGGAAATCATGAAACTAAATGACATTAACGAAACCTTTGCAAAAGCAGCTGAATTTGAAGGTATAGAGTTTGTAGATGAAATACTAAGACTAATTGGCGTTAAAGTAGAAATCAGCGAAAGCGACCTTAAAAATATTCCTTTAGAAGGTGCTTTTACAGCCATAGCCAATCACCCTTACGGTGGAATTGAAGGTTTAATACTAATCAAAATATTATGTAGCGTTAGACCAGACGCTAAGGTAATGGCTAACTTTATTCTCAAAAAAATACCGAACCTTAGCGACTTTTTTGTAGCTGTAAATCCGTTTGAAAATATTGATCATTCATCCAGCATCAGCGGAATAAAAACAACTTTAAACCTCCTTAAAAAAGGCACACCTATTGGCATTTTTCCAGCTGGTGAAGTTTCCACTTACAAAATAGATCAGCAACAAATTACCGACAAATTATGGCATCCGGTGGTAGGAAGAATCATTTCTAAAGCAAAAGCTCCTGTTTTGCCTGTCTATTTTCATGGCAATAACGGCCTTCTGTTTAATTTGCTCTCTCTTATTCACCCAACACTAAGAACAGCCAAATTACCTTCAGAACTTTTTAATAAAAAAGGGGATATCATTAAAGTGAGAATAGGGAAACCCATTCAAATAAAAGATATTCCCAATCACGAGAATAACAATAGCTTATTGGCATATTTAAGAGCTAAAACTTAT
>JBILPO010000207.1:0-4465 GCA_044373805.1 Pelobium sp. | reverse complement strand
AAATCGAACCAACTTATCATTGGCAACAGCAACATCCAATATTTGTTGAAAAGTACTAAAGTTCCAACTAGTTGGTCCATTAGGCTGAATATCTTCCCAACTGGCTGAAGTTTCTATACCCTTGATAAAGTCGGCTTTTGGATCGGAATAGTCTGACACTCCTCCTCCGCGATCCCAAACCCCATAAGATGTAATGGGTAAGGATTGAGAAATAGCATTTTCACTACAAAATGCTGTAGCACTCAAAATTATCCAAAATAAGAAAGGTTTCTTAAGCATTAATGATTACGTTAAAAAAATATAAAAAATCATCAGTCTTCACTAATTAAACTTCAATTTCAAACAGAATTTGAAGCCTAAAATATTTAAAGGACAAATTTTTATCATATACATAAGGAATTTATTAAACAACACCCTCCAAAAATTGATTGTTGATGAGATTCTAACGTTTATAATTTAAGTCAAATTAACCTTATTAATCATCATTGAATGCCCTAAAATCATCTCATTTATAAGATGGATTTGTGTCAAAGTATTGAGTTAATTGTATTAAGACTCTTTATAATTTAATTGAGTTATCGTTTTAATCTTATCTGTTGTAGATATTTAAATAGAAATGAAATTTAGTTTGCAGTTATAAGCTAGAATTAAAATGAATCATTTTTTTTTAAATAAAAAGAGCTTAAGAAGGATGTCTTAAGCTCTAAAAAATGCAGTGAATAATTTTAAACTAATTTACCACCCTGTATTTTGGGGTAATAAACCAGCATTCATCATTAAATCATCAGTTGGTATTGGAAAATATTTATACTTAATATCTGCTAAATCTGGGCGATATTTTGCGACAATGTTTAACCTCTGATAATCAAACCATAATTGCATTTCGAAACATAATTCACGGCGTCTTTCTGCGATAATTAAATCCATCAAGTTACCAATAGGGATTGTTCTGCCTAAACCCGCTCTTTCTCTTACATCTGCCAATCTTTGCTGTGCATTAGCAACATCGCCTATAGCTAGAAGTGCTTCTGAATACATTAATAATACGTCGGAATATCTAAGAACAGGAATATCATCTCCAAATCTACCTTTATCAGCTGCAGAGGTTTTGTATTTATAAGTTGTAGCCACCATAGGAGTATTATCAGCAGATAATTGGTAATCACTCCAGTATTTTTTAAATGCTAAAAATCTAAGCTTAGCAGATGGATATACTACTTTAACATTATTAGCATCAAAATATTCTAAATTAAAAGTAACACTCCTACGCTTATCTGTGGTACTAAACTCATTTAAAAAAGCTGGTATTGCTCTTACTCTCCCTATTTCTGATGTTAAAATGCCTGTACCACCACTTGCTGTATTAGCTGCAAGAGAATTTCCTAATTTAAGGTCTGATGCTTCAATAAAATTAATAGAAAAAATATCTTCTTTACCATGTTCGGTTGCATCTCTAAAAACATCAAAATAATTTGCATGAAGACCATAACCATGACCACCATTTACTACTAAAGCACACATATCTTTAGCCTTGGTGTACATTTGCGTTTTATCAAATGCGTTATCAAATTGATTTGAATTTGATTCCATAGAAGAAGCAATAGTTAGGTAAACTTTTGCTAATAAAGCTTGTGCAGCACCTTTTGTTGCTCTACCAGGCTCATAACGTTGGTAATCAGACAATAAATTACCGCTACCGGCAGTACCAAATGTGGCATACTGAGCCCAGATTGGTAAATCTTTTTCTGCAACTTCTAAATCAGCTATAATTTGTTTGTATATTAAACTTTCATTTACTTTTGCTGGGTAGGCATCTCCAATTGTTTTAGTACCAAAAGATAAAGGTACTTTTCCCCACATTCTAACTAAATTAAAGTAACAAAGTGCTCTAACAAATTTAGCCTCTGCAATAATTCTTTTGGCTGATTCTTCTTTGATGTTTTCTACTTTTAGAGAACTGATTAGCGTACCAGTTCTGTTGACACAAGTCCACATCCTATCCCAAATCTGCTTAATATCAACTAATTCTTGCCTTGTATAACTCATTGTATTTGCTCCTGGGCTTGCTGTTAGTGTACCCGTTGGCGCATCAAGAAAAGTCAACAAAAGATAATCGTTGGGGTATGTAAAATAACTATCTCTTAATGCAGCGTATGCGCCATTTAAAGCAGAAATTCCTTGTTGTTCATTCTCGTAAAAGTTAGAAGTTTGTGAAGTGCTAAATACTTCTTCCTCTAAATATTTGTCACATGCTGATAAAGCAAAAATTGCAAATAATACCGTTAAAATTTTAATATTTTTCATGATTAAAAATTGAAGTTTAAACCAAATGTGTAAACGATGGGTCTTGGATAGCCAAAATTATCCAAAGCTAAGATGCTAGAACTTTGAGCAGTTGCCCAGCCACCTGGGTCTGGCTGATTGCTTTCTGGATCTGTACCTCTATACTTTGTAATTAAAATGGCATTTTGAACACTCGCAAAAATTGAGGCACTTTTTGCAAATGTTTTTTTCTCGAAAGGTATTTTATAGGACAAAGAAATATTTTCAAATCTTAAATAGTCACCATTTTCCACGTTAGTTACATTGGCAGATAATCCACCACCTACAATTGAACCTAACCTAGGCACATCTGTTATTGTATTAGTTGGCGTCCATCTATTTAAAACCCTTGTTGAAAAGGAAGTTGCTTCTCCAAAAGGCTCATCAAATTTATTGGTATTAAACAAATTAGTATTCATTAATTGCTCATTTGAAGCATTATAAACATCTTTACCAATTACAGAGTTCACGAAAATATTTAAACTCCATCTTTTGTAGCTAAGGTCAAAACCCATTCCTAAAGTAAAATCTGGATGTGGAGAACCTATTTCAGTTTGGTCATTAATACTAATTATCCCGTCGCCATTGGTATCCTTGAATTTAATATCTCCAGGTATTGCTGTAGGTTGTACCTTAGATATTGTACCATTAGTTGGATTAATATAGGTGTAATTATCTATTTGCTCTTGGGTTGCGAAAACACCTAACTGGGGAATTTCCCAAAAAATGCCATAAGCATAACCTTCACCAACATATCCTGTGTACTTATTTGAATTGATTAGCTGACCTCCTCCAAACCATTTAGTTACCTTATTTTTATATTGAGAAAAAACTATGTTAGTGGACAAATTGAATTTTTTACTCTTAATCACTTCACCTCCCAAAGTAAACTCAAAACCAGTATTACTCATGTTACCTCCATTCCTTGAAGAGGATCTAAATCCAGAAACACCAGGCAATGCAAAGTTTCTAACTAATAAATCAGAAATTTCTTTTTTATACACCTCCCCACTAAAGTTGATTCTACCATTTAAAAAACCAATATCGAGTCCTGCATTATATTGTGTGGTTACTTCCCATTTAAGATCTGGATTACTGAATGTTTGTGGTACTTCGCCCCCCACAACGCTATTTCCAAAGCCATAGTTATTACCAGAAGCAAATAAACCTAGATTAAAAATTGAGCCTTGAGACTGATACGGTAGAATATCAGAACTACCTGATTTTCCAGCGCTTACTCTCCACTTTAAATTAGAAATAATTTTAGAATCAGACATGAAATTTTCTTTAAACATGTCCCAAGCTAAGGCAACACCAGGGAAAAAAGCCCATCTATTATTAGCCCCAAACTTTGAAGATCCATCGTATCTTCCAGTTAATGTGATAAAGTATTTACTGTCAAATTTATAGTTGATCCTACCTAAAAAGCCTGCTAAAGTTTCTTTTGTTTTATTTGAACCATAACCTGTTGCTACTGTCCCAGAAGCTAAATTAAAAGGCCCGTATAAATCGGTATTAAACTGAGTGATATCACCTGAGTTAACATCATTCCTTTCTCTTCCTGATAATTCTAATCCACCTAATGTGGTAAAAGAGTGCTTATTCTTAGTAAAAGCGTATGTTAGTATATAGTTATTTGTATATTCTGCGCTTCTATTATCGGTTATGTTAGCAATACCATTACTTAAACTTCCTTCTAAAGTTGTGGTAGGTAAGTAGCTTTGTCTATCACGGATAGAGTAATTATATTTTAAGCTAGCTCTAAGTTTTAACTTAGGGGTGATAGTGAAATTAACATAAGTATCGCTTAAAATTCTGTCTGTTTTATCGTTGTCAATAGAGTTTTCTAACCTAGCTAAGGGATTTTCAAATGTATTGGCTTGTCCAAACATATTATTAAAACTATATTTCCCATTTTGATCATAAATTGGAGTTACTGGGGTAATACCATAAATTGTTTCAACTGCTTTTTGTCCATCCTGTAAATGGTCAAATTTTTGTCGTGTTAAATATGCTGAATATCCCACTTCTACAACTTTATTTAATTTCATCATTCCATTAAGCCTAATGATAAATCTTTGGAACTCTTGATTTTTAAAGTTTCCATTATCTTTTACATAGTTAACTGATAAACCAATAGACG
>JBILPO010000206.1:0-4509 GCA_044373805.1 Pelobium sp. | reverse complement strand
TTGTGGTTGATGATGCTATTGTAGTGATAGAAAACACCCATCGTATTTTTGATAATGGTAAAGTATCCATAAAACATGCTGCAAAAATGGCGGCAGGAGAGGTTTTTTTACCAGTATTTTCTGGTACGATGACCACCTTGGCCCCTTTTATTCCCTTGGCATTTTGGCCGGGTGTAATTGGTGAGTTTATGTTCTTCTTACCTATCACTCTTATTATTACCCTATTGGCTTCTTTGGTTGTAGCTTATATTATCAATCCGGTATTTGCCGTAGATTTTATGGAGTCTCATGCTGCTGATGAAGTTTACAAGCCCACTTTTGATAAAAAAGTGAAAAAGACATTAATGTATTTTGGTATAGCTGCTGTTTTGGGTTATTTGGTTGGCTTTGGTGTCGGAAATTTTGTAGTAATTATTGCACTTTTCTATTTATTACAACACTTTGTATTGGAGAAAGCTGTTAGGAAATTCCAAAATCATACTTGGCCTAAGGCTCAGGAGAAATATACTAAATTTTTAATTTGGACCTTACACAGACCCTATGCAATTTTAGGAAGTACTTTAGGATTATTAATATTCTCTATTGTTCTTACAGGTTTAATTCCACCAAGATTTGTGTTTTTTCCATCTTCAGATCCAAACTTTGTATATGTGTATACTTCTTTACCTGTAGGTACAGATCAGGCTTATACCAATGATGTTACTAAAAAAATAGAGCAAAAAGTTTCTGCTGTTGTAGACAGCTTAGGGAAACAAAATGTTTCGTCTATCATTTCTAACGTTACCGTAGGTGTTACAGATCCTCAAGATGAAGATCAAGGGAACTATCCAAATAAAAGTAAAGTAACTGTTGCTTTTGTAGAGTTTGGAAAGCGTACAGGTAAATCTTCAACCGAATACTTAACGGCTATTAGAAACGCAGTAAAGGGTATTGCTGGTACGGAAATATCAGTAACTCAAGAACAAGCTGGTCCGCCTACGGCTAAACCTGTGAGTATAGAAATTACCGGAGATGATTTGGATTCATTAGTAAAAACCTCTATCGTGTTAAAAAATTATTTGGTGAGTAAAAGAGTAGGAGGTTTAGAAGAATTAAAATCAGATTTTCAGAATAATAAGCCTGAAATTATTTTTGATATTGACAGAGAAAGGGCAAATAGAGAAGGAGTGGCCACCAGAACGGCTGCTTTTAATTTAAGAACCGCACTTTACGGAACCGAAGTTTCTAAGTTTAGAGATTTAGATGAAGATTATGAGATTAATGTAAGAGCGCAAGAAGATCAAAGAAATAATTTAGAAGCCCTGCGTAACTTAAAAATGACTTTTAGAGATATGGGAATGGGAGGACAAATAAGACAAGTTCCTTTATCGTCTTTTGCTAGTATAGATTACGTAAATACTTATGGAGGTATCAAACGTAAGCAACAAAAAAGAATCATTATTTTATCTTCTAATGTATTAAAAGATTTTAATGAAAATGAGGTTGTAAAAAATATTCAAACCGAAATTAATGCTTTTAGAGCTCCAGAAGGTGTATTAGTTAAAATGGCTGGCGCACAGGAAGAACAAGCTGAGACTGCAAATTTCTTGGGTTTAGCTTTAGGAGTTGCATTTTTCTTGATCTTAATTATCTTAGTTATTCAGTTTAACTCTATAGGAAAGCCACTTATTATTTTGAGTGAAATTGTATTCAGTATTATTGGAGTATTGCTAGGAATTACCATATTTCAGATGGAGATGTCTATTGTGATGATGGGAATTGGAATTGTAGCATTGGCCGGTATTGTGGTAAGGAACGGAATATTGTTGGTAGAGTTTGCCGATTTAATGATGGAACAAGGAATGGAAGCTTATGAAGCTGTTTTGGAAGCCGGTAAAACCCGAATGACACCAGTTTTATTAACTGCCACGGCAACCATGTTAGGTTTAATTCCATTAGCGGTTGGTTTAAATTTAGATTTTGCCGCTTTATTAACTACCGGAAATCCACATATTTATTTTGGTGGAGATAACGTAGCTTTTTGGGGACCCATATCATGGACAATGATTTTTGGACTGAGTTTCGCTACCTTTTTAACGTTGATTTTAGTACCCTCTATGTACCTAATAAGGGTAAAAATAAAGAATCGTTTATCTAAAAAGAACAAAATTGCAGACCCTGTAACTACTTAACAAAAAAAGGAGGCGAAAGCCTCCTTTTTTGTTTTATAACATTTCAATTGAATTTTATAATTGTTTTACCTGTTCGTAATTTCTAAACCAGCTGCGAATCTTTAACTCTATCACTCCTAAAAAAGCTTCTCTAAAAATTTTGGTACTCATTTTAGAGGTGCCTTCTGTTCTATCTGTAAATATGATGGGAACTTCCATTACATTAAAACCATGTTTGATAGCGGTGAATTTCA
This sequence comes from Pelobium sp., assembly GCA_044373805.1. Lineage (GTDB taxonomy): Bacteria > Bacteroidota > Bacteroidia > Sphingobacteriales > Sphingobacteriaceae > Pseudopedobacter. The sequence goes on along the minus strand of JBILPO010000206.1, from coordinate 2,105 downwards.
TCTCTATTTGGAAAGCGTATCCTACGAACTTTATTTTTTCAAAGTCGATAGTTTCTAATACTATTCTTCGGTAGCATTTAAAACCTGCTGTAGCATCTTGAATGTCAATGCCGGTAATAAAACGGACATAAACGGAAGCAAAATAAGACATTAAAACCCTGCCCATTGGCCAGTTTACCACATTAACACCTTTAATATATCTAGATCCTATAGCCACATCGGCTCCATTTACGCAGGCTTGTCTTAGTTTAATTAAGTCATCCGGATTATGAGAAAAATCGGCATCCATTTCAAAAATATAGTCGTATTTTTTTTGGATAGCCCAATTAAATCCATGAATATAAGCGGTTCCTAAACCCAATTTCCCTTTACGTTCCTCTATAAATAACCTTTCCTGATATTCATCTTGAAGGCTTTTTACAATTTGAGCAGTACCATCAGGAGAGCCATCATCAACTATCAAGATGTGGAATGGGTGAGGAAGTGAGAAAACCTTTCTAATGATTTTCTCAATATTTTCTTTCTCGTTAAATGTTGGAATAATGACTAAGCTATCGGGCACACTTTATATTTTAATATTTGAATGATGGTTTTGATTAGCTTTAGTTTTCTGTTAGAGTCTGGGTTTCTTTTGAAAAATCTTCGGCACCATGAGCTAATCTTTTAAGTGGCTTCAAAAATAACAAAATAAGTAGCCCAAACAGGGTGCAAAATATAGCTATACCAGTAAAAATCTCTAATTCACCAGCAGATTGAGACCATTCTCCAACCCAACCAGCAACATAATTTCCCATACCGGTTGCCGCAAAATAAGCGCCCATCATTAATGAAGCATATTTTAGTGGAGCTAATTTAGTTACATAAGACAAAGCTACAGGTGAAGCACAAAGCTCTCCTACGGTATGAAACATATAGGCCAATACTAACCAATACATTGCTGAAGAACCATTAGCTTGGTATTGCATAGAAGCGGCACTCATAAATAAAAATCCCCAGCCCATAATAATGATACCTAAAGCCATTTTTAAGATAGATGACGCTTCTTTTCCTTTCTTTTTTCTTTTATACCAAAAAGCAGCTATTACAGTACCTAATGTGATAATGAAAAAGGAGTTTACAGATTGAAACCAAGGAGCCGGAACTTCAAAATTTAAAAAATCTATCATTCTGTTTGTTTTTTCATCGGCGTATAAATTCATTAAACCACCAGCTTGTTCAAAAGCACCCCAAAACACAATAATCATTAAGAAAGATAAAAACATCACAATCATTCTGTCTTTTTCTATTTTGGTTAAGGGCTTACTCATTGCAAGTCTTTCTGCCTCTGGAAGGGCTTTAGTTGCCTCTCCAATTCCTACTAAATATTTTTGCCCAAATAGAAAAACTATCTGACCAATAGCCATTCCAATACCCGCTAAGCCAAACCCGTAATGCCAGCCATAAGTTACCCCTACCGAACCTACAATTACACCTGCTAGTAAAGCACCAACGTTAATGCCTATATAAAAAATAGTAAATCCTTTATCTCTTCTATCATCACCAACTGGATACAAACCACCTACCATGGTAGATATATTTGGTTTTAAACAGCCAACACCAGCAATTATTAATCCTATTCCAACATAAAACGCCCATTCTGCTTGTATTGCTAAAATTCCATGTCCTGCTACCAAAAGCCAGCCTCCTAACATTACCGCCTTCTTTTGACCAAGCCATTTATCAGCTAATATTCCGCCTGGGATAGATGAAATATAAACCAAAGCAGTATAAATTCCATATAAACTTAATGCCTCTACTTTTGTCCAACCAAAACCCGGATTAACACCACTTGCTGATGCCACAAGAAATAACACCAAAAGTGCTCGCATACCGTAGTAACTAAATCTCTCCCATAATTCAGTGAAAAATAAAATATAGAGTCCGGCTGGATGCCCAAAAAGTTCTTTTTGATTTTTCATATAATTTCTAAATGGTGTTTATAAATTGTAATAAAAATATTGGTTAAAAGTCAAGTATAAATAAATTTTTTTACAGATTATGAATCGCAGAAATATATTCTTTAAGCGACTATGATTTTTTAATAAAAATAGGAGAAATTTTAATTC
>JBILPO010000205.1:0-4520 GCA_044373805.1 Pelobium sp. | reverse complement strand
ATCCTTCAGCAAACTTTTCTCATGCTCTTGCTTGCGTATTTGTTCGGTAATAGAACTTCTTTCTTCCTGCAATTTCCTTTGCAAGGCCAATTCCATTTCCGCCTCCTTATTTTTTAACTCTTCTTCTCTTTTTAAAAATGCTAATTCTTTTTCACGAGCCAGTTTAAGTTTTTCCTCTCTTTCTTTGTTGGAGTTTTCTAGCAGCTGCAATTGATTTTCAAAATCAGAAGCAATACTTTTCCTTAAGCTTTCTTCTAATTGCTTTTGCAAGTGCATTTTTTCAGAAGCAAGTTTTTGTTCAAATTCCAAGGCTTGCTGCTTTTCCTTCTGGAAAAAATCCTGCTCTTTTTTATGAAATTCATCCTCTTTCTTTTTGGTGAATTCCACCATTTGCTTCCTAAGGTTGTTTTTGTATTCTTCTGCCATTACTTCCTCAATTGGAAAAGAGTGGCCACAGCTAGGGCATTTAACTTCTGTCGACATAGATTTTATGATATTGATTAATCAAGGTATAATTATTTTTTTAGATTGAAAACGTAAATTTAATAACAGGCATCATCATTGCTATTTAAAATTGAATTTAATTTTAAAACCATGATCACAGACACCATAGAAGAGCTTAAAGACACTTTAGAAGAAACCTTTTTGAAAGAAACGTTATATACCAATTTAGGAAAAACAGAAAGAGTTCTTTCTTTGGCCACAGGAGCTTATATCATGTTTAAGGGGATAAAAAATGTTTTTTCTCATCCGCTTATCGCTACTACAGAATTAGTAGTAGGCTTTGGTTTATTGCAAAGAGGAATGTCTGGCTATTGTGCCATTACAGAAAAATTTGAAAATGAGCCTCAAGGGCCAGAACCTATTCTTATAGTAGGTTAAAAAATAAAGCCCTATGAAGATCAGAGGGCTTTATTAATTTATTTTGCCTGTTTAACTGTTTATCTATTTCACTACAATTAAAAGTGGATATTTAAATTTGTACTTTGTAGGTACCGTTGGCTTGTAATTCTAGCACAATTTTAGCTGGTCCTGTTGCTCCTGTATAGGCTAAATAAGTGATTTCATATTTTTGACCGATTTCTGCATTTGGGAATTTAAATTTTAGCAGCTGTCCAAATGCCAATTCTAAATCGGCGTCAGACCAATAATTTGGACTTGTAGTACTTAAACGATAAAAATTTCCAAAGCTTTTTAAATTTGCCCTAGAAGATGTTGTACCAGCAGTACTATTATCACCAATGTATGCATAATCTGCAGCGGTCATGATGTATTTGATAGATAAATCTGGAATCCAAACACCATTTTTTCTTTTAAATGATACCTTTTGATCTACAGTTACATGGCTTGTTACTTCTACCCAATTAATACCATCAAATTTCATAGCCCTAACAGTTTGTAAATTTGCTGTAACTCTATAAACGTAGTTTACATATATCGCATCATTTACATTAGGTCCAGTTACTTTATTCTTCAAAAATTTATCAAAATACCCGTTTAAAGCGGCATCATCAGCTGGACTAAAGTTATTATATCTACTACGATCTACTAATGCATAATCATTAAGACTTACAAAATAGGTGTCTTTCCATTCTCCATTTTTATAGAAATAAGAGTCTGTTATTGTATTTGAAGTAGGTAAGACTTGCGCATTGTAAAAAGTAAAAGTTAAAGTTACTAATGTGCCATTTGCAGGACTTGTGTATTTAGTGGTAAGGAATTTTAATATCTGAGCCCAGCTATCAAAATTAGAGAAGGTAGTTCCTCCTAAAGCATAATCTGTACTTGATAACGTGTAGGCTATTCTGGTATTTACATTGTTATCTGTAAATGGCATAATTAACTTTCTATAGGTAACCATTGCGGTAGACCCATCATCTAGTTGTGGAAATTTCTTTGCCAAATAGAAGGGAATAAATTTACCCGCATCGTCTTCTGATTTAAAATAAGAAGATGATGCCACATAGGAACCAATTCCAGGTGCACTGCTTAAACTCTTATAATCATCATTGGTTAAAGTGATGTTCATTTCTTTAGTATAAGGAGCTTTACCCAATTCTGAGTAAGTATCATCTAAAGGATCACAGCCTATAAAACTTAGGGTAATTACTGTAAGTATTAGAAATAATAATTTTTTCATTTTTTTATATTTTAGAAATTAAAAATTAACTTTTAAACCTGTTGTCCAAGTTCTACCTGTGCCATAATAAACCTGCGTATTAGAGGCATCGCTTATACCTGTTGTTGAATTAAATCTTGCAAAGCCATCTGAAAGATATTCAGCATCTAATAAGTTTAATACATTAACATAAAGAGAGGTATTTAAGCCAGCAATTTTAAGTTTAAACACCGCGTTTACATCCAATAATGAATAGTTTGGAATTTTATATGGGGTTAATCCTTCTTTTGTAAGTGAGGTTGGGTCAAAATCCGAATTATAGTCAGCGTAGAAATTATAATTCAATCCTAACTTTAAATCTTTAAATACAGAGTAGTCTAATCCTAAAGCGGCGGTAGTTTGTGGTGAATCGCCAACTTTTAAATCTTTCATGTAAACTGGTCCCACACTGGCAACTGGTGCTTGATTTTCATCAAATACGGTAATTTTGTCTAAGTTATTTTTCCATCTCCAATTCCCAACAGACAACATCCCTTTAATAGATACTTTAGTTACCGGTTTGTAGTTAAATTCTAATTCTAAACCTTGGTGTAAGGCATCAACATCTATAAAGTTTGCAAAATATCTCGATCCAGCTGTTTGTCCTTGGAACGATCTTGTGAAAGATCTATCATTCCATCTTGTGCTGTATAAATTTAAGTTCGCATCAAACTTATTTGCCCTAAAGCCATAACCTAATTCATAGCTAAGAATTTTTTCATTAACAGCGCCATCATTAGCAAGGTTTTGGTTGTTTAAGAATACAGCATTAAAAAAAGGTGCTTTTTCAAAGTACCCCAAATTTGCAAATACATTGTGTTTATTATTAATTCTATAGTTAGCTCCACCTTTAGCTTGATAGCCAATAAAATTTACAATTTCACTTTCTCTTGATGGGTCGGCAGCTAAATATTTAAAGAAGTCTATTCTTTTGTAAGAGGTATTTGATGCTGAAACAGATAAAAAGGTAGAGATTTTTTCTTTGTTATATTCTAATTGAAAATATCCGCCCTGCCATCCAACTTCAGAACTATTATTGTATCTGATTTTGTCGCCTACTTGTGCTCTATTTATTGGATTGTTAATGTCGCCTGCAGAAACAAAGGCATTTGTTCCAGAATAAGTGTCTAATACATAATCTCCGCTCAGTAAATCTGTAACTTCGGTAAAGTGATCGCCTTCATAATATCTTATGTCTGCACCCGCAAGAAAATCCAAATTATCTCCAATTTTCCTTTGGTAAGTGCTTAATAAGCCGTACCATTTATGGTTATTGTTTTGGGTTTGTAAGAAACCCAAAGCCTGGCCATCTGTAGAGCTTTTATTAATATCAACAATAGCATTAAAATCTATTGGGGAATATCTATCTCCTGTTTTGAAATTATCAAAGGTGGTAGATCCCGAGTCAAAAGTAGATCCTCCGCTACCAAAAGAAACATAAGCTGCAGTAGTTAAAAATGATTGATCATCTACTGTCCAGTTGTGATTTAAAGATATTTGAGGTTTATGATAGGTGTTCACGCTCATGCTTTTAAATGAACCATCTTGAATTCCCCAATTTGCATTGTATCTTATGCCTTGTGGCGCATTTCTGTATTCTTGCACAGTTAATCTGTCGAATCTTTGAGCATGGGTTTGTGGCGCTCCAAAGCCCGTTAGAGAAAGTGAATGTTTAGAATTAATTATTTTAGAAACGTTAAAGAAATAGCTGTAAGCATCTACTTCTAATCCTTCTGCATAGCCATTACCTGTAGTTTTAGATCCTAGTACAGTAAACGCCCAGCCTTTTTCTCCTAAACCAGAAGAATATGAAAATGCACTTTTACTGTATTGATTATTTCCAATTCCTTGGTAGAAACTACCGCCTTTAGCTATATCAGTTGTTTTTGTTAAGATGTTTATTGTACCACCAATAGAAGGTACTGCTACTTTAGATGCGCCTAGTCCCCTTTGAACTTGTGTGGAACGGGTAACATCTGTAAGTCCTGCCCAGTTAGACCAAAAAACTCTGCCATTCTCCATATCATTTACGGGTACCCCGTTTACCATAACAGCAACGTTTGCACTTTGAAAACCACGTAAATTTATTCTAGAATCACCATAACCTCCACCTGCTCTTGTTGCGTAAACACCAGGGGTTGCTTTTAAAAGTTCAGGGAATTCTTGGCTACTGGCTTTTTCTGCAATATACTCTGCATTAATAGAGGAAACTGCTATAGGTGTTTTTCTGTCTATGGCAGTGCTTGATGCAACAACAGAAATCTCATTTAATGAGTTAATATTAGATGATAAACTAATATTGCCAAGGTTTTTATCTTTTAATATGCTTACCAAAATCTCTTTAGGGCTGTAACTAATATAG
>JBILPO010000331.1:0-3196 GCA_044373805.1 Pelobium sp. | reverse complement strand
ATACCGTTGTTAATTGTCTTCAGTATGCGCCTGTTGCCCCCAATTAACAACGGTATAAGACTGTTCTTCTTCATTAAATCTACTAGCAACTAAAGGGGAATAAAAAGGTGTAGTTTGACTTGGGGTCTTTAAATATACACCCGCCTGATGGATGAAATATTTATAATTATAGGGTGGAAGCTCATTCAAACCTATATCAATAGCAACCATCTGCCATACTTCATCAACCCAAGGGGCATAAGATTCTTGGCCTCCATAACTGGTTTGCACATCCGTACTTCTCCATTGTGGAGGCACTGACTCTCCAAAAGCTCCTTTAAAAGAGTAAATTTGTCCGCCTTTTCCTATTCTCAATTCATAAGACCTATTCCTGTTTATTACATCATCATACTTTAATAAAGCATTATAAACATGAGTTTCAGGAAACGACAAAGACCAAGCTGAACCTGAAGGCATATAACTTTGATTAAAACTAAATCCATTAGTTTCTAGAGACCTTAAACCAGTATTCTTAAAGACTGAAGATAAATCATCTTCATAAAGCTGCCCTTTATCATTCAAGTCTTCGATAGAAAAGCCAGCAACCCTTATATTAGTAATACCACCACTTGCTGTAGCTTTTGGCTTAATACTAAAGCTTGTACCATTTTTTAATGAAATTGGATTTTTAAGCACTACAACTTGATCATCGCCATTTAGACTTGCAGAGCCATTTATTGTGGTAAATTTATTGCTTTCTACCTTTTCTAAAATTACACCATCCTTATATAACTCTATTGAATCTAAAGGGTCTACATAGGCTAACCATACTTTTGTTATTCTTAAATCTGGCCGATATCCAAAGATATTAGAAATAGATTTAATAGATAAATCAGAAAAAGTAAATTTCAGTACTTCGTCATTACCAGAATCTAAATTATTTAGATCAGCAGAAACTGTAGAAGATGCGTTTGATTTTACTGCATAGAATCCAGTTACAGATCTAACAATAGCATTTGTTGCAGATGAAGAGCTGGCCTGTACCGTTAAAGTAAGAGATCCAGAAATATTATTAAACCCTGATAAGTTAATACTACCACTTATTGGAGTAGCAGTCTCTGCATTAGCTGTTAAAGATATACCAGGGAAATTTGTTACAACAGTACCTGTTTTTGCAACTCCAAAACGTTGCATTTGAGCATTCAAATTAGAATGAAATAACAAAAAAACAAGGAAATATAAAACACTCTTCATTTATTATTAACTAATTCAAACTTGTATTTTCTATTATAAAATTCTCATTGGTTTTATAAGTTTATCTATTTCTATTTGACTTTAAATGCATTAGCAGAGTAAGAAAGTTTCTTGTATTGGGCAGGACTCCCTAATCTTGGATAACTCACTAAAAAATTATGATCATCAATAAGATTGAAAACAAAATGAGTAGTACCTTTTGGCAAAGCAGCAATAACTCGCCCATTATTTACGGTTGCTTCTACTCTATACCACTCTTCATATTTTTGTCCACCATTAAGTGTATATATTAAATCTGCTTTAATCACTTTATTACCATTTTCTTTAAAACTCATTAACAGCTGCTCTCCTTCTTGAGTAAAGGTTAATGGCTCAGGAATACCATTTATATTTTTAATTTCAAATTTGCTATATGGATTATAATAAGGAAAACTTGCCTCCATATTTTTCAATTCCTTTTCTAGCCTTAAGTTCATTTCCTTTGTTTTTGAGGGCATCTCTGAGGCTAAGTTTTTCATTTCCTCAATATCTTTACGTTTTAAACCTCCATCATATAGTTGAAATAGTTCTAAAGGTGTTTTTCTAGGATCATAGTTTTTTATAAGCTTAAAATCTCCCAGTCTTAAGGTAGAATGCATGCCAGCAGCATGAGGAAAATGTTCTATTATAGAATTTCTTAAGTTACCACTCTGATTTAAAATAAGATTTGGATCTTGAGGGTTTTGACTTAATAGTTTAGATAAATCTGCCCCATCAAACACTTGGTTTTTATCAGCTTTTGAATTCGTCCATGACAAAATGGTTGGATAAAAATCTAATCCACTTGCAATTACATTTGATTGCTGTCCTGCTTTTATTCTAGGACCGGATATAATAAGGGGGACACGGATTCCTCCCTCTTTTGCATTAATTTTCCCTTTATCTAATGGATAATTATCGGTAATAATTTCTCCAGGAATCTGTTCCATTCCTCCGTTATCAGAGGTGAAAATTAAATACGTATTTTCAATTAATTTGTGTCCAGGCCACCTTGCATCATCAGTTGTTTTTAGATGATTAATTATCTGACCTATATAATAATCCATCATTTCAACCATTGCAGCATAGTAAGGATTCTTTTGTCCTTCTACCATCCATTTCTCCGGATCTGTTGGATACGGAACATTCATTTTCTTACAATACTTCTCTAACAAGGCTTTGCTTCTTGTATGTATTGGAGCATGAACTAGCCATGATGCATAATAAAGAAAAAAAGGCTTATCACTATTTGCTTTTTTTAGAAAATTAAGGGCGTTTATATTATTTTGATCCTTAGGAAAGCCATTTTCATCTAAACGGTAAGGATCGTTAAGGTCATTAGTTGCAAATTGTTCTGAACCTAATCTATTTGGAGTATTCTTAGTTACACCTCTATCTGATTGAGAAAGGTCAAATCCATGCTCTATAGCTGTTGGAGATGCATTATGTTCGACAGCAATATGCCATTTTCCTATATGACCAGTATAATATCCATTTTCTTTTAAGGTTTCAGGAATAATCTTTTCTTTTGTTGCTAACCGACCACTAAACCAAGGGGTAATTAAAGTTGATGAGCTCTCATTATCTGGCAATGGTGGATACCCACCTACAACATGTGTTCGCTGTAATCTTGCTGGATGTTTTCCTGATAAAATAGCTCCTCTGGTTGGAGAACAAGTAGGTGCAGGAGAATAAGCCTGCCAAAACAATACGCCATCCTTAGCTAACTTATCAATATTAGGGGTTTCAAAAGGTGATGGTGCGTCTATATCATAACACTTAACATCTTGCCATCCTAAATCATCTATTAATAACAAAACAACATTTGGTTTTTCAGGCCTTTTAGTTTCGATATTTTGAGCATAAGAGCTGTTTAGATAGGTAAGAACTATTAAAATGGATATCTTTAAAAACTTCATATTCAAAAATTATTTATCCTTATTAT
>JBILPO010000204.1:0-4563 GCA_044373805.1 Pelobium sp. | reverse complement strand
GTAGGAAATTCAAATTCCTTTAATTTTTAATTTCGAACCTTAATTTGAGGTTTTATTTTTCCTAAAAACTAGTTTAACTGTCAAATAATGTGTCTACCCCATTAATGACAATATAATTTTCACCCGTTTTCGTACATTTAATTCAAAATGTAACCTCATGAATTTTTTTAAGAGAAACAGAAAGTTAAGTATAGCCATTGCTTTATTAACCATTAGTACTACCACTTTCTCCTTCCGTGAAGATCTTTTTCAGATTTCTAAAAACCTAGATATTTTCGCATCCGTTTATAAAGAACTTAATATCAATTATGTAGATGAAGTAAATACTTCTAAGCTTTTAAGAACGGGTATTGATGCCATGTTAGAAAACTTAGATCCTTATACAGAATTTGTGCCCGAGTCTGAGATTGAAGATTACAAAATGAAATATGTAAGCACTCAATACGGCGGTATTGGTGCAGGGGTTATTTATAGAGATGGACGCATATTTATTTCTGATCCTTTTGAAGGTTATCCCGCTCAAAAGGCTGATATAAGGGCCGGAGATGAAATAATTTCTATTGATAATGAATTGATAAAAGGGAAAAATAACGAGCAAGTAAGTCAGTTATTAAAAGGCCCCAGAGAAACGGCATTAAAAATAGTGGTTCAAAGAGAGGGTAAAATCATCGAGAAACTTATTAAAAGAGCAGAAATTAGCCAACCTAATGTAACCTACTATGGTATGTTAGAAGGTAATGTAGGGTACATTAAACTCGATAAATTCTTAGAAAACTCTGCGCAGGAGGTTAGAGAAGCTTTAACAGCTATTCAAAAAAACAACCCAAACGGGTTAATTATTGATTTAAGATTTAACGGGGGAGGTATTTTACAAGAAGCTGTAAAAATTGTGAATCTTTTTGTAGACCGAGATATTGAAGTGGTGATACAAAAGGGTAAAAACCCGGAGAAAACAATTGGTTATAAAACTTTTACGAGTCCGTTGGAGCCTAATTTACCTTTAATAGTTTTGGTAAACAGTCGTTCGGCCTCTGCATCAGAAATTGTTGCGGGAGCGCTACAAGATTTAGACCGAGCAGTGATTATTGGGCAACGAAGTTTTGGAAAAGGATTGGTGCAACAAACTTTTAATTTACCTTATAACAGCTTGGTTAAAATTACGGTAGCCAAATATTACACGCCATCTGGCAGATGTATACAGGCTTTGGATTATGCCAATAGAAATGAAGATGGATCTGTTGATAGAGTAGCCGATTCATTAATTACAGGTTATAAAACCAAAGGCGGACGTTCTGTTTATGACGGAAGTGGTATTTATCCAGATTTTTATATTGATCCTTACCAATATCATCAAATCACGCAGGTTCTGGTCAGTAAATACCACATATTTGATTATGCTACACTGTTTACCAGAAAAAATTTGACTATAGCAACCGCTAAGGAGTTTAAATTGAGCGATGCCGAGTATCAAAACTTTGTGACTTATTTGAAAGACAAAGATTATAGCTATCAAACCGTCACAGAAAGAACCTTAGCAGAGTTAAAGTCGGATGCTGAGAAAGACAAAAAATACGAACAGATTAAAGGTGAATTTGAAGGTTTAAAAGCAAAAATTTCTAATAGTAAAAATAATGATTTAATAGAGTTTAGACCCGAAATTAAAAGGGTTTTAGAAAGTGAAATTATACAACGTTACTATTTCCAAAAAGGCCGCACCTTACAAGCTTTTCAGTACGATTTGGAATTAAAAAAGGCAACAGAAATTATTAATAATAAAACGCTTACGGCCTCTGTTTTAAAAGGTGAAGGCAATTTTAAAGTAATTGGAAAACCCGGTCAGGTTTCTTCGCAGGTGGAGGAAGATTAACGATTTTTTGTCCTCCCGAATTCATTTCGGGATCTTACAAATAGGATACTCATTTTAGGTTACTGAATATATTTGTTACTACATATATAATGAGATGCTGAAACGAGTTCAGCATGACAAATAAAAAAAGGCTGGGCGACAAACCCAACCTTTCCGATTTATTTAAATCTAACCAAAACGTCTTATTTTTTCTTTTTAGTAGTAATTTCAATCACACCATCTTTTCCTTTATCTCCATATTTTTGAATCGCTTTTTCTCCTTTTAAAACATTAATACTTCCTATTTCATTAGGGTTAAAATCTTTTTTTAAATTGTTTTTATCTCCTTTATATTCAACGCCATCAATAATAAATAACGCTTTACTATCGGAAGAAATCTCTATAGGTGGTGGAGGCGGAGGAAGAGTTTCATTAACCTTAGGTGCAGGCGGTGGTGGAGGCGTTTTTCCCGTAGCTCCATTCATTTGAAAAAATATTGGAACAGTATAACTTACCCTTACTACTTTTCCATTTTGAACACCAGGAGTCCATTTTGGAGATATAGCCAATACTCTTACCGCTTCTTCATCACAGCCTGAGCCAATTCCTCTTGCCACTTTAATATTACTTAGAATCCCGTCTTTCTCTACCACGAAGGTTAAATAAACTCTTCCTTGAATAATGTTCTTTCTTGCTTCTGCAGGATACTTTAAGTTTTCCCCGAGAAATTCACCAAAAGCTTTCAGTCCGCCAGGAAATGTTGGTAATTCATCAACATTTGTATGTGCAGGCTCTTCATCGCTTTTTGAAGCATCTACTTTAACTTCATTAAGCATTAAGTTAGTTGGCAAATAACCTGTAACCACACCTTCGCCAATGTAATTTTTTATAACACCTAAGTTTGTAGTTTCATCATTAATCTTTTTTGTACTACCCTCTAATCTGAAAGTAAAGAAATAAGTATAATTTGCTGCCTCTACATTTAATTTTTCGGTAAACAACATGAGGCTTCTGATTGCCTCCGTACTAAAGTCATTGTTTATTTGATTCAAAGCGTTTGCAGCTTCAATATTCCCGTTTTTATTTACTTTAAACTCTATTGCAATTTTTGTCATTAGCTCTTTTTGCTTTGCCTCAGTCGGATATCTAAGGGTTTTTGCAAAATGCTTTTTAAGCGCATCAAATTCTCCTCTAAAAACAGGGCTTTCGATTTGTTTTTCAACAGCTTCCTTTTCCTTTTTATTGTCGATAACCAAATCTTCAACCACTTTAGGAATGATAATATCAGCAACAGATTGCGCTGGTTGAATTTTATTTTCTAATTGTTTAATGGTTTTATTCTCACTAATTGTAGCCGATGATAAAATCATCGCGATTAAAAATAGTGGGGCAGATAAGCCATACTTTAATAAGGCTGTTTTTCTTGATTTAGGTTTTTGTAACATTTGAATCCTCCTTTTTAATAATGATTGGTTAAAGAAATTATTAGTTAAACTGTTGGGGTTAATACCAAAGCTTTTACTGAAAAGCAGTAAGGCATAATCCTTTTTATTGTTTTGTAGATGCAGGGCTTGTTCATCAGCAATAAATTCGTGTATATGGCGGACAGATTTTTTGTACAAGTAAATAATTGGGTTAAACCAATTGATGATGCACAAAATCTCTAAAAACAATACGTCTGCCGAGTGTAATTGCTTAGCATGTGTTTGTTCGTGTTTTTCTATTTGTTCTTTTTGTGGAAGCTGCTGATTCACAAAAATTTTGGTGAAAAATGAAAATGCCTCGGGATGATTAGCCGAATAAAACAGTTTACGAACCATTAATAACTTATAGATTAAGCGGCAGCTTAAAAGCATGATGCCCAATAAGTAAACAAGTGTAAGATAATCTCCAAATGTCCAAATGGTTTCCTCAGCAATTGGCGAAGCAAAGCCTTGCAACATCATCATGTTTACATTGGTCCAACTGGTTTGTACCTTCTCTGCTATGAAAAATGATTGAACCCAATTTGTTTTGTACAAGGGAATCATTAATGCAAAAACAGAAGTGCTTAACAAGTAAGTTCTATTCAGGGTAAAAAAAGTCTCGTTACGTAAAAAGAGCACATAAAATGCATAAAACAACGTCAGATAGAGGTTGATTTGGACGAGGTAGTTTGCCCAATTCATTATTGCTCGTTTTTTAGTTTTTCAATCATTTTCATAATCTCATCAGCTTCAGCTAAATCAATTTTTTGCTTTTTCACAAAAAATGAAAACATGCTTTCTACCGAGTTTTCAAAATAGCCATTCATTAGCTTTTCAGTAGCGAAGTTTTTATACTCTTCTTTACTAATCACAGGATGGTATTGGTGACTTTTTCCGAAGGCAGTGTGACCTATAAAACCTTTAGTTTCTAAAATTCTGATAATGGTTGATACCGTATTGTAAGCAGGTTTAGGTTCGGGTAATTGTTCAATTACGTCTTTTACAAATCCTTCTTTTAAATCCCATAACACCTGCATAATTTGTTCTTCGGCCTTGGTTAGTTCTTTGATTTCCATTTGTTTGTATATTTTTATAATAAGAGTTTATCAATTATTTTTAAGCAATAACCAAATCTATAACTAATATTTTAGTTTTGCAACTATTTATTTAGTTTTCGTCTGGCTAAATTATTGTTACCTTCATTTTAGCCTAAAGACTTAAATTTTTATCTATGACTTTAATCATTGATTC
>JBILPO010000012.1:0-15371 GCA_044373805.1 Pelobium sp. | reverse complement strand
GGCGACTGCTTGAGGTAAAGGTTTAACATGAGGAGCCCAAGTTAAAACCACCTTAGGCTTTACCGTTTTCTTTAATTCTTCTATGGTAATTAAATCTGCAAAACTTTGCAATGGATGACGAGTAGCTGATTCTAAACTTACCACCGGAACGCCACAATATTTTACAAATTTATTAAAGATGTCTTCTGAATAATCTTCCTCTCTGTTAACTAAACCTGGGAAAGATCTAAAGCCAATGATATCGCAATATTCGCCCATTACACCGGCAGCTTCACGAATGTGTTCTACCGTTGTACTATTCATAATCACTCCGTCTCTGGTTTCTAAAGCCCAACCTTCTTTATCCAAATTCATCACCATTACCTGCATACCTAAGTTTAGAGCTGCTTTTTGTGTGCTTAGGCGAGTACGCAAACTTGGGTTTAAGAAAATTAAACCTAAGGTTTTGTGTTTGCCCAGTTGTTCATCAGCAAAAGGATTTTTCTTTATTGAAATGGCTTCTGAAACCAGTTTTTTGATGTCGGTTACATCATTTACAGAAGTGAATAATTTCATTATTGTGAAAGGTTTAGGGTGTTAGGTTTATGGTTTAAGGGATTAGTAAGTTGTACATTTTTTTATGCCTTCAACCTTTTAAAGTCTTTTCAAGTGCTCCTAAGAATCTATCGGCATGTGCAACTGTTAAATTTAAAGCAGGCAGTAACCTAATTACATTTGGCTTGGCTTCACCTGTAAATATGTGTTCTTTAAAAAGTAAGTCTTTTTTAATGTGGCTTAATTCTTCAGGCAATTCAATTCCTATCATTAAGCCTCTGCCTCTTACTTCTATAATTTTATCAAATTTTTGAAGTTCGGAAATCAAGTAATTTCCAACTGTTTCTGCATTTTTAATCAAGTTGTCTTGTTCTATCACTTCTAAAACGGCTAAAGCTGCTGCACATGCTAAATGGTTTCCTCCAAAAGTGGTTCCTAGCATTCCATGCCAAGGGTTTAACTTTGGACTAATGCTAATTGCTCCAATAGGGAATCCATTGCCCATTCCTTTAGCCATAGAATAAATGTCAGCTTCAACGCCAGAAAAATCATGAGCATAAAACTTACCGCTTCTTCCGTAACCACATTGCACAGAATCGGCAATAAAATAAGCGCCATTTTCATCACAAAGCGTACGAATGGTTTTTAAAAATTCTTCACTCGCAACTCTAATTCCACCTACACCTTGAATGCCCTCAATTATTACAGCGCATATTTCTTCTCCTTCATCTTCAAAAACATTTTTTAAAGCTTCTACATCATTAAAGGGAAGGAAAATAATATTTGGATTCTCATTAACCGGAGCCACAATTTTAGGATTATCCGTAATAGCAACGGCTAATGAAGTTCTGCCATGGAAAGATTTAGTGAAAGCAATGATTTTCTTTCTGCCGTTAGCAAATGAAGCCAATTTTAGCGCATTTTCATTTGCTTCTGCTCCTGAATTACAAAGGAAAAGCTGATACTCTTCTTTGCTAGATATTTCGCCTAATTTTTTAGCTAATTCTACTTGAATAGGAATTTCAATAGAGTTAGAGTAAAAACCTATTTGGCCCAATTGGTCTTTTAATCTTTTCACATAATGTGGGTGAGTATGACCGATAGAAATCACAGCGTGACCCCCATAGAGGTCTAAATATTCTTGACCATTATTGTCCCAAACCTGACTTCCTTTGCCTTTAACAATGTTTATATGATTAATTGGGTATACGTCGAATAGTTTCATGTTCTACTTGTTTAAAGTTGAGAGTTTAAAGTTTAAAGTCTGACTTTCTTAATTAAAGAAATCAGCATTGCTTTAACTTCTCCTGTTAATTTGTTTAGGGGGTTAAAATCCACTTCTGCTACATAATCTAATTGATGAGATAGGAAAATAAGGTATTCTACCTCTTGACAAGATCCTGATGAAATTTGTAAAAATGACGCAAAATCTTTTTGAGTAAATCGACCACTACCTTCTGCTATATTAGTTGGAATTGACGATGCAGCTCTCCTTAACTGACTAACTAAACCAAAGACTTCCTCTTTTGGAAATGCTTTTGTGATTTTATAAATATCAAGCGTTAATTCATGTGACTTATTCCAAACTTGCAGATCCTTGTAGTTTTGCATCTTTCTACTTTTAACTTTACACTTTCAACTAAAAATAAGAAGCTTTCAGCCTTAACCCTGCCATTTCTTCTAATCCAAACATCAAATTCATGTTTTGAACTGCTTGCCCAGATGCACCCTTTAATAGATTATCGATGATAGATAAAATCAGTAATTTATCACCATGTTTTTCTAAATGGATTAAGCATTTATTGGTATTTACTACCTGCTTTAAATCTATATTTTGCTTGCTGATGTGTGTAAAAGGATGTTCGGCGTAAAAATCTACATAAAGTTTTTCTGCTTCCTCTAAAGTTAAATCAGATTCTACATATGTTGAAGCCATAATGCCACGAGCAAAATCTCCACGGTAAGGAATAAAATTGAGCCTCACCCCCGTCCCCTCTCCAAAAGGGGAGGTGTGACCATGCGATTCTCCCTCTCCTTTGGAGAGGGTTGGGGTGAGGCTATTTAGGCTTTCACCGATTTCATTTAAATGCTGATGTTCAAAAGCTTTGTAAACAGAAAGGTTATTATTTCTCCAGCTAAAATGAGTAGTTGAACCAGGTTTTTGTCCGGCACCGGTAGAACCCGTAGTTGCAGAGATATGAACTTCTGATTTTAATAAACCTGCACTGGCTAAGGGTAATAAAGCTAATTGTAAACAAGTCGCAAAACAGCCAGGATTAGCGATATTTTGAGCAGCTTTAATGGCTTCTTTATGGAGTTCGGGTAAACCGTAAATGAATTTCCGATTTCCAATTTCCGATTTTGAATTTAACCTAAAATCTTGAGAAAGATCAATGATTTTGATGCTAATATCAAAGAAGTTTGCTTCTAAAAACTTTCTAGCATCGCCATGTCCTACACAAAGGAAAAGCACATCAATATCCTGCGAAAGCTGATCCGTAAATTTTAAATCGGTGTCTCCTAATAAATCAGTATGTACATCAGAAATTAGGTTTCCAGCATTACTGTTGCTATGAATAAATGCAATTTCAACATTTGGGTGGTTTATTAATATTCTTAATAATTCTCCACCAGTATAACCTGCTCCACCTATAATTCCTGCTTTTACATTAGTCATCATTAATCCCTTCGTTCACTTTATGCCAAATAGATACTTGATTGCCAAATATTTTAGAGAAACCTTTAACATCATCGCCGGTATAACCTTCATTCATTTCGCCATAGCTTCCAAATTTGCTGCTCATTAAATCATGTGCAGATTCAATACCTGTAACTACAAAACGATAAGGCATTAATTGGATATAAACTTTTCCGCTTACTGTTTTTTGGCTATTGCTTAAAAAGGCTTCAATATCACGCATAATAGGATCATGAAACTGACCTTCATGCATCCAATTTCCGTAAAACATGGATAATTGATCTTTCCAGCTTAATTGCCATTTGGTTAAAGTGTGCTTTTCTAATGCATGATGGGCTTTAATGATGACCATAGGAGCCGCAGCTTCAAAACCTACTCTTCCTTTAATTCCAATAATCGTATCGCCAATATGGATGTCTCTACCTACGCCAAAAGGGGCGGCAATTTCTTGTAAGGCTTGTATAGCTTCTGTTGGATGGTTATAAGTTGCGCCATTAACGCTTACTAACTCTCCTTTTACGAACTCTAATGTTATATTTTCTGATTCAGATTTAGTGACTTGAGTTGGCCAAGCTTCTTCTGGAAGCATTCCGTTAGAAGTTAGCGTTTCTTTACCACCAACTGAAGTTCCCCAAATTCCTTTGTTGATAGAGTATTTAGCTTTTTCTGCGTTGATTTCTACACCGTGTTTATGCAAATATTCAATCTCTGCTTCTCTGCTTAATTTTAAATCTCTAATAGGAGTGATGATACTCACTTTTGGAACCAAAATATTGAAAATCATGTCAAAACGAACCTGATCATTTCCTGCACCAGTACTTCCGTGGGCAACAAAATCAGCATCAATTTTTTTAGCATAGTTTGCAATTGCTGTAGCTTGGGTTACTCTCTCTGCACTTACAGAAAGTGGGTAAGTATTGTTTTTTAATACGTTTCCAAAAACTAAGTATTTTAAACAGTTGTCATAATATCCTTTAACCGCATCAACAGCATGATGAGAGGTTACCCCTAAACTGTAAGCTCTTTCTTCAATCAGTATTAATTCTTCTTCAGTAAAACCACCGGTATTTACAATTACAGAATGGACCTCTAAATCCAAATCTTTGGTTAAATAAATACAGCAAAACGAGGTATCTAATCCTCCACTAAAAGCTAAAACTACTTTCTTCTTCATTTTATGAGATATAGTTATTGTGATGTTAGCAATTCAACATCATCAATATTTTTTATTTATATAATTACTTAATTTATAAAAGCTAATGACACAATTTTTGTAAAACTGCGAATTTTAGCCTCTAATCGTTTTAATAGATTTGCCTTTTTTGCGATTTTTATGAAACGCTCTTCTTCTTCAATTTTCTTTTCTGCTGGATCATAAAGCATAGCCGTACACATACAATTTTGTCTCCCTTTGCTCATTAGAATATCATAATTCACACAACTTTGACAGCCTTTCCAAAAATTTTCATCTTGGGTTAATTCTGAATAAGTTACAGGTTCATAACCTAAATCAGAGTTGATTTTCATTACGGCTAAACCAGTAGTTAAGCCAAATATTTTTGCTTCTGGATATTTTTGACAAGAAAGTTCAAATATCTTGGTTTTTATGGCCTTGGCTAAACCGGCTTTTCTATAAATTGGGTTTACTATTAAACCAGAGTTAGCTACAAAATCTCCGTGGCTCCAAGTTTCTATATAACAAAACCCAGCCCATGTGTCATCTTTATGAAGTGCAATTACAGCTTTGCCTTCTAACATTTTGTTAGAAATATATTCTGGTGAACGCTTAGCAATACCTGTGCCTCTTGCTTTGGCAGATACAGCCATTTCATCACAAATGGTTTCTGCAAAGTTTATATGTTGCAATCCTGCAACCAGTATATTAAAATTTGGAGTATGCATTGATAGAGAGTGGTTTTTAAAACCACATATTTTTAATTAAATGGAATTGTTAGTTTGACGAAAGCCATTGAAATGGCCTAGAAGGTTTTTGGAATTCTCAGATTAATCAAAATCTGGGAATAAATAGGGGTCGTCGTCGTAAAGAGATTATTTTTGAAGAGGGTAAACAAATAACCATAGAAAATACATCACCGTAATTTGGTAATTGTTTTTTTTCTGAATGTAAATTATTTTGTTTCATTTTCTTTAGCTTTCAGCTAGTTATGGCTGTTTTCTTCCGCAAAAGAGCATATTATTTTTATTAAATACAACATATAATTGTATAAATAATAATTAATTAACCTAAAAGGTGTTTTTAGTACACTTAGCTAGGGTATTTTATGACTGTACTTTCCTAAATTTTATGATTCTTAACCAACTTAAAACTTTCATAATAGGATATACTGGATCTATTTCAAACCATTTTTTACCAAAGTTAGGGCTGTTTGGAAACTTGTGATGGTTGTTTTGAAATAGCTCGCCAAGCATTAAAAAATCAAAAGGGGTCGTGTTTTTAGATTTATCCTGATTATCAAAATTAGAATAACCATATTTATGTCCACACCAATTTACAATAGCTCCATGCAAGGGTCCCATTACAAAGTGAAAAGGTAAAAATAACCACATCCACCATTGGGCAGCAAAAACAATATAAAATGCCAAATAAGCAGCACTAAATAAAATTCTTGATGTCATGGAAGTCCCCATTTTATCTACAAGCTTCCATTCGGCATATTCGCCTCTAAATTGGGGTTCTGGTAGTTCTAAATCTTTCTCATAAATCACATACATTCCCCTTGTGTTCCACATCATTTGAAAAACGTCTTCAAAGAAATGAGGAGAGTGGGGGTCTTTTTCTGTATCGCTAAAAGCATGGTGCATTCTGTGCATAATTGCGTAAGCTTTAGGTTTTAAGTAAGATGCACCCTGACCAACATAAGTTAATATGTAGAAGAATTTATACCAGAAGCTATTTAAGCTAAACATTTTATGGGATGCATAACGGTGCAAGAAAAAGGTTTGAACAAATAAGGAAAGGAACCAGTGAGCTATAAAAAAGATGATGATATACATTTTAAGAATTTAATTATAAACTTAATTGATAAGGTATTTTAAAATTAAGTTATTGTATTTGAGCTAAACAAGAGGTTTTAAGGTTTTGGTAATTTAATTTATGGTGTTCACTTAATTTATAACTACGAAAGTAAGAATAAGTTTTAGCCATTTCAAAAGATAATTTCTTTGTGTGAGGCGAGCTTAGAAATGTATTTTTAATGAAAAGGTTAATCGATAGGAAATACAACAAAATATTAGTTAAAGTGTGTGGAATTGAAAATAAAGTAAATTACAATGATGAAATTTATTAAGAAATTGTCATTAAGTAAGGTTTATTTCTTATTAGTAAATAAAATAATTTATTATTTACTAATAATTTTATGATGTGATAATGTATAGGTACTTTAGGTTAATTATTTAAACATTTAACCTAAACTAAAAGCGCTATGAAAACAAAAAAATCACTCATCTATCTATTCCTGTTATTAACTGTTATAAGTTGTAAGAAGGACATTAAAACAAACACCGAATTTAAAAGTATTGATTTTGATAGTAAAACGGCTTTAACTAGTTACAAAAATTTTAAAAATTATGCTCTAAGTTCTATAAAAGAAGGGAAGCAAAAAAGTTTAAACACTGCAAATGCTTTTACAAATCTGAAAGCAGATTTTACAATCCTTGAAAATGTTTTTTATGAATCAAATAATAAAGATTATTTATGATTTGGTAACTGATTTATCCAACTCTGTTGAATTACATAATGCAAATTTTTATGATTCAAAAGATGCAATGACAGATGATCAAGTAGATGCCATTTCTGAACAGGAAAATTTTGATGAATACAAACCACTTAGAGATTTTGAAACCTATTTTGGGTTTAGTTCATTGAGAGCCAAAATTGAATATGATGAAAACGTTTGGTTAGAAAATCCTGTTTTAAACGATGCGACCGACCCAGATAATCTTTATAAAGAACAAGATGATGTAGTTAGAACATTACTCAACTTATCTGGGGACATAAAAGTTGCGGGGATTACTCATAATTTGTCAAGTACCGAAACACAAGAATCAGGAGAATCTAGTTACGATTGTAAAGCTCATATCAGAGATTACGCCCCAAGGTTTTATGATAATGATAACAAACGTCTTAAGTATGTAGCTGCGTATGACGGGTATTATGCTCTTTTAGGAGGTACTAGAATTAATGCAAAAACTAAGAGTTTTAAAAAGAAGAGTAATGGAAATTGGAAGCGATATGCAGTTTTTAGTAATGCTCAAATTGGAGGACTTATAGTTAATAACAATTGTGTAGACCCACAATCATTTGTTTCACCCTATAAAGCTCAGAAAAGAAGACAAACATCTAGATCTGAAAGATTCAGATTCGCTGGTTATAGTCAATTTAAATCAGGAGAAATGAGTTCTAGTCATAGCGCAAATGGTAATCAATTCTTTTATTCAATTGTACTAACATTTTAATATGAACAAGACTTTAGGTCTCTTGCTATTGTTAATTGTATTTATACGATTTAATTCATATTCTCAAACAGACTCAACAAAATTCAATAAGTATGTTAAAATCGGTTTTGGAACTTTTATTCCCTATCAAACAAATATTGACAACTTCAAATCAGGGAAAATATTAGAACATTATAAAACACCCGGAGTTAATTTGAGTATACAGTTAGAATATCAGAAAGATCATTTGTTTTTTTCATCAGGAATAAATTATAGAATTTTACCCTCAGGATATAAAGCCTTAATTAGAAGCCAAGAATTATTTAATTCTACTAGTTTAACTAGTGATATAGATTTTAAAGTTTCTGAATATTTCTACGGCATTTACAGCGTCCCTATCTTATTGGGATATCAAACAAAAATCAAAAATGATAAACAAAAAGTTTGGATTAATGGTGGGATAGAAATTAATTCTTTAAGGTCTGGAATACTGACAAATCGACTCTCTTATGTAGATGTAAATAACAATGTTTATGAGATTATTGATTTCGTTTCTGTTTCTGATACAAAAGGGCCGAAAGCTAGATATTTCCTAACCTATCATTTTGGTTTAGGCTTAACTTCTATTTTAAGAGGAGGTAATCAACTTAAGTATGGTTTAAAGCTAAATATATCTAATCAAAATTTAATTGATGGACGTTATCAAGTTAACTTAAAAAATAGAGTAGAAACGGGTACTTATAGAGATAACGGTTCTTTTTATGGTTTTGAAGTTTCCTACTCATTTAAAAAGAACAAATCAAAAATTTAATAGGTTTTAAAACTTTAACAGTAGGGCCTCAATTTCAAACGAAATTGAGGCTTTGTTGTATAAACTAATATCTAAAAACTAGTGTATCGCTTAAAAAAGATTTTTCTTCTTACTTTTACCACAAACCAGTTTATCATAAAGCTTAAGCAGATGGAAAATAAATTAAATCGTCCGGTACGTGTTTTGGTCGCAAAAGTAGGTTTAGATGGGCATGATAGAGGTGCTAAAATTATTGCAACATCCTTACGTGACGCAGGTATGGAAGTGATTTATACCGGCTTAAGGCAAACCCCAGAAATGGTAGTAAATACCGCCTTACAAGAAGACGTAGATGCTATTGGCGTTTCCATACTTTCTGGCGCACACATGACAGTTTTTCCTCGCATTATGCAGCTCCTTAAAGAAAAAGAAATGGATGATGTTTTAGTTACCGGAGGAGGAATAATTCCTGATAAGGACAGCGAGGCTTTAACAAATATAGGCGTGGGTAAACTTTTTACACCAGGCACACCAACAACAGATATTGTAAAATATATCAATGATTGGGCATACCAAAACAGAAATTTTTAAAAATTTTATCATGACCTACGAAAACATTTTATTAGATATTAACAATGAAATTCTTCTCATTGTAATTAACAGAGAAAACAAGCTTAATGCATTAAATAAAGCAACCCTGGCCGAATTGCATTTTGCGGTTTCAGGAGCACAAACTGATGATACTGTTGGAGGAATTATTATTACTGGAGCTGGTGAAAAGGCTTTTGTGGCTGGGGCTGATATTTCTGAATTTGCTTTATTTAATGAGGAAGAAGGGAAAATGCTTTCGCAAGAGGGACATCACAAAGTTTTTGACGTGATTGCTAATAGCTCAAAGCCTGTAATTGCCGCAATTAATGGTTTCGCTTTAGGCGGAGGCTTAGAATTGGCTTTGGCTTGCCATATTAGAATAGCTTCTGGAAATGCTAAAATGGGTTTGCCTGAAGTTTCATTGGGGTTAATACCTGGATATGGTGGCACACAAAGATTAACAGAGTTGATAGGAAAAGGCAAAGCCATGGAAATGATACTCACTGCAGATATGATTGATACGGAACAAGCATTAAATTACGGCCTAGTAAATAAAGTAGTGGCACAAGAAAATTTAATGTTAAGCTGCGAAGAAATGATGGTGAAAATTTTAAGTCGTTCTCCAAAAGCAATTAGCGCTGCAATTGTGTCAATAAATGCGGCATTAGAAAAAACTCAAAACGGATATACTACAGAAATTGAAGAATTTGGGAAGTGTTTTGGGAATAAAGACTTCATAGAAGGAGTTTCTGCCTTTTTAGAAAAAAGAAAGCCAATCTTTAAAAGAGAGTAAGTTTATTATAAATTAGTTTTTGTAAACCAAAAGTTAATTGTGTGGAATATTTTTCCCAAAAAAGTTTATTTTATATTCCAGAATAAAATAAATTTCTATATTAGCTACGTGATTTTAGACAGCAAAACTGTTTAAATGCGAACGATACCATGAAAAGAATTCTGATTGTTGATGATGAAGTAAACATAGGTTTACTTCTTTCTAAGTTTTTATCAAGAAATGGCTTTGAAGTAAAGACAGCAACATCTGGAGCTACCGCTTTTGAAATTTTAGGAACTGAGAGTTTTAATCTTGTTTTATGTGATTTTAGGTTAGAAGATACTGATGGACGAGAGATTCTTAAAAGAATTAAGTTATTATATCCAAGAACTGGGGTAATTATAATTACCGGTTATTCAGATATTAAGCTTGCAGTAGAACTTATAAAGATGGGTGCTTATGATTACATCACCAAGCCACTCTACCCAGATGAAATTCTTAATACCATTAATAAGGCTATAGAGACACAACAAGCCTTAAATGAAGAGATGGACAAGCCTAGGTCTGCCTTAGATTTACCTAAAAACAGAGAAGCAAAAAAATCTTCTTTTGAGCAAGCAGATTACGTTATTGGGCAAAGTACAGCAGCTAAAGAATTAATTAGACAAATTGATTTAGTAGCACCAACCAACTACAGCGTAATTTTAATTGGAGAAAGCGGTACCGGTAAAGAGTCAGTAGCAAAAGGGATTCACCTAAAAAGCCCAAGAAAAGATAAGCCATTTGTTGCTATGGATTGTGGCTCGCTTACCAAAGAATTAGCAGGTTCAGAGTTTTTTGGTCATGAGAAAGGCTCTTTTACAGGCGCATTATATACCAAAATTGGTCATTTTGAGATGGCAAACGGAGGTACGTTGTTTTTAGATGAGGTTGGAAATCTTTCCTACGAAATTCAGGCGGCACTTTTAAGAACAGTGCAAGAAAGAAAAGTGAAACGAATTGGTTCTACTAAAGAAATAGATTTAGATGTAAGAATAATTGTTGCAACTAATGAAAACCTAATAGATGCCATTTCAAAAGGAAAATTTAGAGAAGATTTATACCATCGATTTAATGAATTTGGTATTTATATGCCGCCTTTGAGGGAAAGAGGGAAAGATATAATGATTTTTGCAGAGTATTTTCTTTTTTCTGCAAACAAAGAATTAGATAAAGATGTAAAAGGCTTTTCTTCAGAAGTAGAAGAGTGTTTTTTAACTTACCCTTGGCCTGGTAACGTAAGAGAGTTGAAAAATGTACTCAGAAGAGCAGTTCTTTTAACTGAAGGAGAATTTATTCAGAGTAAAGCCCTACCGTTAGAAATTTCTACTCATTCTAAAATATCTGCCTTTGAAAATGCTATGGACATTTCAACAAACGGCCACATCAAAGAAAGAAAATTAGATTTAAAAAATGCTGCCCTTGAAGCCGAATATGAAACTATTTTAAAGGTTTTAAAAGAGGTGAATTTTAATAAAACAAAAGCAGCACAGCTTTTAAATATTGATAGAAAAACGCTTTACAATAAAATGAAAGCTATTAATCTAGAATAACAATTAAACCTAACTTAATAAGGTGGCAATAAATGCAATTCCCGTAGGGAAAAAAAATAATGGGTTCAATATCCCTATGGGATATTTTTGGGTCGTTTTTATAGTTTGTATTACTCCAACTTTATTATCGTTGTTGGGCGTTGAGATCAGTTATGATGATTACAAAATTATTTCGTTTTCAAAAATAAATCAAAGTATTTCTACGGAGCTTATTCTGGGTAGAACTTTCACTACCATTTGGATCATTTTTAGTATTGCTGTGGGAATTTTTACTTGTATACTCACACTTATAGATTTTAAAGTCAAAAAAAGTATTGCTGCACCAGTAGTTGGTTTAATATTGGTTTGTAGTGCAATATTTGATATGGTGCACCTTCTTATTGTGCTTGGTGCTTTACACGTTAAATTAGGATTGGATGAAGCTATTTATTACAGTTGGTTTATTAGCAGGTTGCTCCATGCAGTGTTATTATTGGTTGGTACAATATTTATTTTATATACCAGACCAGAATATATAAAATCTGACAAGCAAAAAGTTAAACTAGTTAAAACATTAGGAATATCATTTTTAGTCATCACGTTGATTTTAATTTTTTATGTAATTAAGGTAAAAGAAATTCCCGAAAGCATCATCCAAAGAGATTCTTTTTTCACACATCCTTTTGAGTTATTAAGTATCCTTATTTATTTGGTTTGGGGAGGCTTAGTGATGCCTAAAGTATTGAAAATTTATCAAGGTATTTTCTTTCAAATGCTTATTTTAAGTATGATACCAGCTATATTCTCAAATATACACATGGCTATATTTTTTAAGAATTTTGATATTGAATATAACTTTGCTCAGTTTTTAAAGCTAGTAGCTTATGTAGTTCCTTTACTTGGCATTAGCCTAAACTATTCTAGAAATATTGCCAAACAACATCAAATGAATATGATGTTAGATGAGGAAATAAGAGCAAAAGAAAAAGTACAAGAAGATCTAGAAAGAAGACAAAGTTTATTACAACATGCAGAGAAATTAGCTAATATGGGTAGCTGGGACTTAGATGTAGAAACCAAAGAAATAAATTTTTCTGATGCCCTATATAGAATATTTGGTTACATGCCTAATTCTATTTCTCCGAGTTTAGAGTTAATGTATAATATGATTATACCCGATTATAGGATGGAGTATAAGCAATTGTTAGAAAATGCCATTACCAATCAAACCTCTTTTAATACAGAATATGAAGTTTTATGGGTTAACGGAGAGAGAAGATATATTTTAGCTCAGTGCAGGTATATTGCCTCTGATAAAAAGATTATTGGTACTTGTTTAGATATTTCTGAGCTAAAAGAAACCACACAAAAATTAAGTCAAAATGAAGTTTTATTAAAAGAAGCAGAGTCCATTGCTCATAACGGAAGTTTTGAATGGTTTAATGGGGTAGATCATATTTTTTGGTCGGATGAATTGTTCAGGATACACGGTTTTGAACCTAACTCAATCAACATTAATTTTCAATTTTATAAAAAGTTAGTTCACCCTGATGATTTAGAAAGGTGTGAAAAACTTCAACAAAAAATAACAGAAAGCAAAAAGAATTTTGCTTTAGAATACCGCATTATTAGGCCAGATAAAGAAGTAAGATACGTTTACTTAACAGCTAAAGTTATACTTTCTAAAGATGAAAGTATCAATAAAATTATAGGAAACTTACAAGATATTACCGAGCTTAAAAATGCCGCCATATTATTAGAAAAAACCGAGAGTATCTATAAAACTATTGCCAGTAATGTGCCAGATTCTGTGGTATTAATGTATGATAGAAATTTCAAATTAATACTTTTTGATGGACCTATTTTAGAAGATATTACTTTCAAGAACGAGCTTTACACAGGTATCCCATTAAGCGATATGTTTCCGGCAGAAGAGGTTCAACAAAATGAAGATATTTTAAAAAGAGCCTTTGATGGCGAAGAATTACAAGTAGAGAAAGATTTTGAAACCGAGAAAACTTTCATGATTGACTTTAAACCAGTAAGAAATGCTTCGGGAGATATTTTTAATGTGATGGTGGTAATGCATGATATTACAGAGATCAAAAAAGTTCAAAAAAGTTTAGAGTCTAAAGTCGAAGAATTAAATAGATCTAATCAAGACTTAGAGCAGTTTGCCTATGTAGCATCACATGATTTGCAAGAACCTCTAAGAAAAATTAGAGCTTTTGGAGATAGACTGCAAACTAAATATAGCAGTAATATTGCCGAAGAAGGTTTGGATTATATTAAAAGAATGCAAAGCGCATCTGAAAGGATGCAAACCCTTATTGATGATCTCCTCACTTTCTCACGAGTAACCCGTACAGATGAAGGTTATGTGGAAGTAGATTTACATGATCAACTGAAAAAAATTATTGAAGACCTAGAATTTACAATCGAGAAGAAAAATGCTACAATAGATTTAATGGTCAATCACAATATTTGTGCAATTCCAGGTCAAATTAGGCAGTTATTCCAAAATTTAATTAGTAATGCTGTAAAGTTTACTAACGAAGGGGTGCCGCCTTTAGTTGAAATTAAATCAGAAATATTAAGAGGAGATGCTTTTAATGAAGAGCAATTACTGCAAAATAAAGATTACTGTAGAATAACTATAAGGGATAACGGAATTGGATTTGACCAACAATATTCAGAAAAAATATTTGAACTTTTTCAAAGATTGCATACTAGAAATGAATATCAGGGTACTGGCATTGGTTTAGCTGTGTGTAAGAAAATTGTTGAAAAACACAATGGAATTATTAAAGTTAACAGCAAACAAAACGAGGGAACTCTCTTCACTATCATATTACCTGTAAACCAATAATAAAATAACAAGAATGATTAAAAAATCTATTTGGATAGCTGAAGATGATCCTGACGATAGGCTTATTATTAAAGAAGCTTTTGAAGAAAATCATTATCTAGAGAAATTGAGTTTTTTTGAGGATGGGGAAAAAGTTTTATTAAAAATTAATGAAGATGGAATTGATGGTTTATCAGTTTATCCTTCATTGTTGATATTAGACCTAAATATGCCCAAAATTAATGGCTTAGAACTACTAAGTTTAATTAAAAAGAACAATAAAACTAAAAATATTCCTGTTGTTATTCTTACTACATCAAGAAATAATTACGACAGAGAGAAGATCATGAAAATGGGGGCTGATGATTTCATTACCAAGCCTTTTAGTTTTGATTTGATGATTGAAATTACAAAAAATCTTATATCTAAATACGGATAATTAAGCTAATATGAAACCAATAAAAGTATTATTAGTAGATGATGATGAAGACGACTATATCTTAACTAGAGATATTTTTAATGATATTCCACAAAAGGAAAAGTATAAATTAAGCTGGATTAATAACTACGAAGAAGGGATTAATGCAATGCTTAAGAGTCATTATGATGTATATTTAGTTGATTACCGCCTGGGAAAGTATACTGGTTTAGATTTATTACACGAAGCAATTAAATCTAATGTAGATGAACCTATCATCATTTTAACAGGAAAAGGAGATGCTAAAGTTGATGAAGAAGCTTTAGAAACTGGTGCAGCAGATTACTTAGTGAAAGATCAAATTAATCCCTATACCATTGAGAGATCATTACGTTATGCCTTAAAAAGTAAACATACCATTAAAGCCTTAAGGGAAAGCGAAAATAAGTTCAGAATAATTTTTGAAAGATCAAAAGAGCCATTTATAATAATGGATTCTTTAGGAGGAGTAAGAGATATCAATAAAGCTGGACTTAAATTTTTTCAATATTCTATTGATGAAGTAAGAAATTTAAATGCAACAAGTCTTTATGCTAATAAGCAAGACAGCGTAGGTTTTTCAGAATTAATGGATGAGAAAGGAGCCGTAAATGATTTTGAAACCGACTTAATAACAAAAGATAAAGAGATAAAA
>JBILPO010000203.1:0-4574 GCA_044373805.1 Pelobium sp. | reverse complement strand
AACTCACTCCGGTAATTACTAAATGCATATTTCCATTCAGGTTTTTAAGCATAGCCACAGCGTCATCTCTATCTGTTGGCTTCCCTAAAATCTCGTTATTTAACACCACAACAGTATCTGCGGTAATAATAATTCCGTCTGCTTGATGCTCAAACGCATCTGCTTTCTTTTTTGCTATATAAGCTGCCACTTGGTCAAGCGCTAAATCAGATGGGAAACTCTCGTCTACCTCTTTTAATAAAATTTGGTGCTCTAAACCCATCAACTGCAATAATTCTGTTCGACGAGGTGATTTAGAAGCTAGGTATATTTTTTTGGACACTTTGTGAAATTTTTAGTTTCACAAAAATGCAAAATTATCTTTTAAGGATAAACATTAAGTACGCTCCAAAAATTATTATCTGGTAATTACCACCTGTTAATTACTAGTCTATCATTTTGTTTTGGTACGGATAGTGTTTACTACATAGGGAATAGATTATTTATAAAAAATATTATGAAAAATAAAGAAGAAATTATTTCAGATTTAAAAGAGTTGGTAGAAATTTTAAATGATGGGAAAGAAGGTTATGAAAAAGCCGCAGAAATCGTTGAATCAACCGAACTAAAAGTATTGTTTAGTGGATACGCTATAGAAAGAGCCTCCTATGCTGCAGCATTGAAAGCTCATATCGCACAACATGGTGATGTTTCAAAAAATAAAGATGGTGATATTTTAGGTGCGTTGCATAGAACTTGGATGGATATTAAAGAAGTACTTTCATCTAATGAAAATAGTGCCATTTTAGGCGCCATTACCACGGGAGAAAAAGCATCAATTGAAAAATACGATTCTGTATTAAAAGACCAAGTTGATCATGCAGATCATTATGAATTATTAAGAAACCAAAGAGAAGGGATACAAAACGCTCTAAACAAAATTGAAATGTTACTGCCTCAATATCAAGATTAATTTTATTTTTTTTAATAAAAGCTTGCTTAAAACTTTAGGCAAGCTTTTTATTTTTAAAGACTTCCATCATCGGCATCCGGCTTATCTATAAACCATTTTCCTTGCACTTTCAATACCTTTTCTATAATATCTCTGGCCACTCCAGCTCCTCCTAAAAAAGGCGAAATGTAAGAACTTATGGCTTTTATTTCTTCAACGCCATCTGCCGGGCAAACTGAGATGGCAACTTGTTCCATAATTTCTTGGTCTGGAAGATCATCACCCACGTAAACCATTTCTTCTTTTTTTAAATTGGTTTTAGCAAGAAAATCTAAAAAAGGCTCCATTTTATAAGAAGCATTTAAATAAATATGTTGAACGCCCAATCCTTCTAATCGCATTCTTACTGCTTGTGTTTTTGCCCCGGTGATGACACAAACCTGATACCCTTTCTTGATAGCTAATTGAATGGCATAACCATCTTTAATATTGTACTGGCGTAATTGTTCGCCAGTTTCGGTCACTAAAATATTTCCATTGGTTAATACACCATCAACGTCAAAAATAAAGGTGGTAATGTCTTTTAGTTTTTCTAACATATATAATGGTTTAATAGGAAATTGAGTAAAATTTTAATGACCTGAGTTAAGTAAACGGAATGGAAGCATTTGTTTAAGCTCTTTTTTATGATTTTTTGGAATCATAAAAAAAGCGAGTGCGTACAGCCCGACTGAACAAGATGATTAGCACATCAATTGCTTTCCTAAACTTATTGATTATCTCTCCACTCGTAAACCCAAGCAGATTGAATTTGCTCTAGATGTCCTTCATTAGACTCTTCTTTTGTACCTACAAAATTTGGAATTGCTAATACCCAATCCAACAAATCGGTAAAACGGATACGGTAAATTTTTGATTCGCCAAAATCATCTCCAAACTTTTCATAAAGTCCCATTGCGATGTCTTCATGATCATTCCAGTGGATGGGTAATGCAAATTTATCTGTATTCATGTTTTTTAAATTTAATGTCCTAAGAATTGAGATTGATCGGGAATGGTGACTTCGATATTTCCGTCAATAATTACACATTGGCAACCTAAACGAGAATTAATGCGAGGATCTACGGCTCTGTCAATAAAATCTTCTTCTTTATCTGATATTTCTTGAATAGAATTTTCGCCATTATTTACGTAAACATGGCAAGTACTGCAACCGCAAACTCCACCACAATTATGTTGTAAATCTATACCATTATCTAAGCAGACGTCTAAAACAGACTCTCCTTCTGCAATTGGCAACTCTATAGTTTCGTGACCCTTTTCTTCGAAATTTATTTTTACTGTATAAATATTCATGTTGGGCAAAAGTAGCAATTTATTTGTCCCCTACTTGTGGAGGGTGATACTTTTTTACGATGTCTTGACTGATCAAATGATAAATTACTTGCCATTGAGGATGATTAGACAATAATTGAATATGTCTATTCATAGTGAGCTCATCATTTCGCTTGGCAGGCCCAGTTTGCCCCGTAGAAGGCAGGTTGATCATCGCTTTCTTAGCTGTTTCTTGAATAAGCGGTCTTAATACATCAAAACTCAAATTATTTTCTTGTAAAATTTGCTGAGCAATGGTGTAAAAATGATTAGTGAAATTACACGCAAATACTGCCGAAACGTGTAATAAAGCCCTAGTCTGAGAATCTGCCGCCTGAACTGTTGCAGATAATTGACTTGCAATAATTGATATTTTAGCTAAAGAGGAAGAAGAATTTCCTTCTATAAAAAGAGGAACAATGCTAAAATCTATATTCGCAGATTTAGAAAAAGTTTGTAAAGGATAAATTACTCCGCATTGATTACTAAATTTCTGAAGAACATTTATGGCTGTAGTTCCTGAGGTATGAATAATTAATCGGTTTTGCTGAAATGGGATTTGAGAAGCCGCATTTTCTATAGCATCATCACTTACCGCAATAATCACTAATTCTACGCTTTCGCTGATATCTTTGATATCTGAAATAGAGTTGGCACCAATTTCTAAAGCTAAATTAATAGCATTTTCATGATGCCTACTCCAAACCTGCATTACTGGATTACCGGCTTTAATAAAAGCTTTACTTAAATGAAAAGCCACATTGCCCGAACCCAATATTGCTATTTTCATATTTAATTCACTTCCTTAGCTCTTCTAAAAATAGATAATATAAAGCCAACAATCATGATAATAGTGCCTCCCCAAAGCAAATTGATGTAAGGAAAAACAATAGCTTTCATCACTATCCAATCTTTCTTTTCGGCCTTAGGTTTTTCATAAACCGTTAATTCTAATTTATCTTTTTCGGGTAAAATATTAGTGAATCTAAATTTCAGACCCATCTCATCTACTTTCTTCCCAAAGTCTACTTTTGCGTTTCCTTTAATTAAGAAAATAGGCTCAGTTTCTACTGTAACGTTTTTAGACTGAACTTCTAGCTTCATCCCTATAGCTATATCATCTTTAGTTAATGGAATATCTTTAATAGGTGCATTTTTATTAACCGCTTTTACAACTGCAAATCCATCTCTAAAACGAACAGTATCTCCTAAAGAAACTTCGTGAACTACCGGAAGTTGATATTCTTCATCCTCTGAATGTCCTTCATGGTCTTCGTGATGTTCTTCTTCTTTTAAAGGAACACTACTTACGTGTGTATAAACATCATGAAAAAGATAATGCTTGGTATCAGGTGATGCTACAATTTGCTTCATTTTTGCATTTTGTTGCGCATTAGGATATAAACTAAAGTTTTCCTTAACTACGCCTTTATCATCAATCACTTTATAATTTACCTTGTAATAAGTATTTACTCCTGAGGTAGAATCACCTTGATAAGTTACACTATACTCATTCATTTTTACAGGTTCATTTTTGTATAAAATGATGTTTTCTCTAGGGTTATTGCTTTTCGCAAATTCATCTCCAAAACCTATACCCGTGTTGTTTATAGAAATAATTTTATTATTTGCTGCCGCGATTAATGCGCCTACTAAAATAAAAGCAAAACCAATATGGGCCACAGCAGAACCTGACAATTTCCATTTCCCCTTGAATGCTTCCCCCAAAATTTTTGCATTACAAAGAATAGAGAAAACGGCAGACCAAGTCAATAAAATGTACATCACATTTTGATAGATCTCTGCTACGTAAACAATCACAGCTGTGAGTATCACTGCAACTACAAAAGAAACAATAATGCTTATAAAAAACTTACGAACATCTGTTTTCTTGTATTTTAAAAACTGAGAAAATGCCGAAATAGTGGCAATAGCAAAAGCAAAAGCTATTTGCCATTTATTGTAATGCTGAATAACATTGGTTGGAGGAGCTATCTCGGTCCCAAAAATAGCGTTGAAAACAGGTATAGAGGTTGTAGCTATAATTTGAATACAAGAAACTAAAAGGGTAATAGCGCCAATAAATAACCAAAACTCTCTAGAATAAGTATCTTCATCTTTTTTAGTGATAGGTAATTTTTTCCAGTTGATGATGATTAAAACTAAAGGAAGAGTAAAAAACACACCTAAGTATGTTAATAGCTGGATATCCATCCCTGCAGAAGTGAAAGCATGAACCGATGTTTCGCCTAAAATTCCGCTTCGGGTT
>JBILPO010000202.1:0-4628 GCA_044373805.1 Pelobium sp. | reverse complement strand
GCGCCTGCTAACAGTTCTATTTCTAAATCTGTTTTGGATAACAACAACTTAGAGGGTTTAATGGAATTTGGCTCTGAAGAGCAAACAGATCAAATGCTACAGATTTTAAATTCTGACCAGATTAAAGAAAAAGTAATTCAAAAATTTAACCTTATCGCACACTACGAGATAGATAAAAACGATAAATATGTTAACACTAAAGTAAAAAGAGAATTTGAGAGAAATGCTGAATTTAAGCGTACAGATTATTTAGCAGTTAAAATTACCATAACAGATGAAAACCCAGATTATGCTGCTAATATGGCTAATTATGTAGGGCATATTTTAGACAGTTTAAAGACCAACATTCAGCAACAGAGAACTAATCAAGCATTTGAGATCATAAAAATTCAATATTTTTCAAAAAAGAAGGAATTAGATTCGCTACAGAATGTACT
Source organism: Pelobium sp. (assembly GCA_044373805.1). Classification (GTDB taxonomy): domain Bacteria; phylum Bacteroidota; class Bacteroidia; order Sphingobacteriales; family Sphingobacteriaceae; genus Pseudopedobacter. The sequence continues at coordinate 4,191 of JBILPO010000202.1, read as the reverse complement.
CACTGGATTAAGGCAAAAAGGGATTTATGATTATGTTGCACAATCTGAAGTGTTAACCATAGCTATTGTAAAGGCCGAAACTCAGTTGCAAGAAGAAGAAGCTAGAGTAAAAGTTTACGATGCTTATAAAAGTAAATTACCCGACACTACTATTATTAGAGCAAAAGGTAGGCTAGCTGCAGCTAAAGCCGCTATTAATTCTTTAAAACCACGTATAGAAACATTTGGAAAGTACAGTGGAGATTACGTAGAGAACGAAGCCTTATTTGCAAAGCAAAAAGAAGCATTGGCCATTTTGCAAAACAAATATGAAAATGCTCAGGTAGATTTTGGTCAATCTATTAACCAAAAATTTATAATTGATAAAGCGCAAAAGCCAGAAATGAAATCATATCCAAACAGGTTATTAGTGGTTTTAGTTACCACCCTAGTGGCTTTATTAATTGGGTTGTTTATGGCAATTTATAACGATATCATTTTGCCAAATTTTAAGAAAGCTTAAATGCAAACATTGGCCGTTAAAAGGTTTTACAGCTATGGTTTAGGCTTGCTTTTACTGGCCATTTATTTGGCCTATACTCAACTTATTTTAACAGCTTTAATATTGCCAGCACTATTGTTTGGTTTATGTTTAGTATTACTTTCTTTAGATAAAATCCTTTTATTAATTGCTTTTTGCACACCTTTTTCGGTTAAAATACTAATAGGGAATTCGGGAATTAATTTAATAGACGAGCCCTTAATGTTGGTAATGACGTTGGTGTTTTTTATCAAGTTATTTGAGCAATCTCTCCTTATTAAAGAACAATTAAAGCATCCGTTAACATTAGCTATTGTGATTAATTTACTTTGGGTTTTGCTCACTACAATAACCAGTAGTATGCCTTTAGTTTCGTTTAAATACTTCATAGCTAGGGTTTGGTTTGTAGTTACTGGTTTTTTTTGGGGAAGTATTTTGTTTAATCATCCTAAAAAAATAAAAGCTTTTTTACTGGCATTTGGCTTGGGGCTAACTTTAGTTGTTTTTTACACTTTTAGCAAGCATTATTTGAAAGATTTTAGTCAAGATGACGCAAATAAGGTGATGAAACCTTTCATGGATGATCATACCGTTTATGGAGCTGTTTGCGCTATTGTTTTAATTTATAGCCTTATTATTACGTGGTATAAAAATGCAAGAGTGAATTTTACCGAACGTTTATTGGCTTTCTTCATCAGCGGATGTGCTTTAGTTGGGGTAATTTTCTCTTATTCAAGAGCAGTTTGGTTGAGTATTGCTTTTGCATTTGTGTTTTACTTGATTTTGAAACTAAAAATTAGCTTTAGAACCTTATTTTTTGGGTTACTAATTATTTTAAGTGTTGCGTTAATTTATCATAAGAAGATTTATCAGCAATTGAGATTTAACAAAACTACGTCAGGCAAAAGTTTACAAGGCGATATTAAGTCTATTGCCAATGTAAAAACAGATGAATCTAATGTAGAGCGTTTAAACCGATGGGAAGCGGGTTGGCGGATGTTTCAAGATAAACCTTTTTTAGGATTTGGTCCTGGAACTTATATGTTTAAATATTCACCTTATCAAAGAGCACATGAAATGACTTCTATAAGTACCACCCAAGGTACAATGGGAAACATACACAGTGAGTTTTTTGGACCTTTAGTAGAGAGCGGAATTTTTGGCCTATTAAGTATGCTTTTTGTTTTTGGAATTTACATTAAAACCCTTATGAAAATCTATTATCAAACGGTAAATAGAGAAGTGAAAATGTTGTGTTTAGCGCTTTTATTAAGTTTAATGACCTATTTTTTTCACGGCTTGATGAATAATTTCTTAGATCAGGATAAAGCTGCGGTTATATTTTGGGCAATGATGGGAATGTGTCTCGCACTAGCTATTAGGCATAAAGCCGATGCTAATGAAACTTTAAAGACAAAATAGTGATGTCATCTGAGGCCTCACTTTGATGCCTTAAAGCCTCTATTTTTTCCATTAATAATTGATGAATATCCTTCAAATCTTGGTCTTTATTCTTCGACAAGAATTTAATTAAATCATTTTCAGATAAAGATTGCTCTTCTTCGCCATCAAACTCTATAATTCCATCTGTATAGTTAAAGATAATTGCATTTTCTTCTAGTGTAATTTCTCCTTCGTTTACAAAAGGAAGTTGATCAAATACCCCTATCATGGTGGTTCCTTTTTTTAGAGGGATGATGGTATTATTTTGGATAACCAAAGAGGCATTATGTCCAGCATTTATGTAGTTTGCTTTACGGGTAATTTTATTGTAAACGCCAATAAATAGGGTGATAAACCTATCTCCTTTGGTATTGTTAAATACTACTTGGTTTAGTCTTTCAATTAAATCTGTAAGGCTTATGTCTAAAGAGACCAAAGCTCTTAAACTAGCTTGAAAGTTAGCCATAATTAGCGCCGCCGAGATCCCTTTGCCCGAAACATCAGCAACGCACCATAAAAATTTTTCATCGTTGAGCTGAATGAAATCAAAAAAGTCGCCACCAATGCTTTGGTGCGGACGATAAATTGCTTCAACACTTACCACCAAGTTACAGGGTAGTTTTTGCGGAATTAGCATGTTTTGTACCTGGCTGGCCAACTCTACTTCATGTTGTAAACGTTCTCGGTGTAACCGCTCTTTAAAAAGCTTTTTATTTTCAAAAGCAACAACTATTACATTAATTAAGGTTTGTATATAATCTATTTTATTGTTGACTAATTTTTCATCAGCTTCAAAATCTCCCACTAAAACAAAGGCTAATGCTTCATTTTTATGATGTACCGGGATGAAAAAATCATAAGTATTAATTAATGAGTGTGGATGATCTCCGATGGGGATTGGAATTTTTAATTCGGCAAGCTCAGAAGCAATATATTGTAGATCTTCATAAGACTCTAGCTCGCCACCAAAATTAGAAACGCAATGGAATACATCAATGTTTTGAAGTAACAATCTAAATTTTTTAATTTTCAGATTACTCATCATAATCATTTGAAGCATTTCTATCAATGTTTCACTAGGCACATTGCTATTAATGGCTCTTGTAATTTCCAATAAAGCATTAAGCTCTGCTTGTCTTTTAAGCAAAAGTTCAATTAGATCTATTTGATCTTCATTTTCCGATGAATTTTTTTTGGATTTCAAATTGATTTTTTAGAACATATCTAAATTAATTAATCATTTGAAAAACTACAACTAAACATTTGTGTTTTGTGATTTAACATCAAATAAATCTCGTAAACCTAAGGTAATGAGGTTGAAAGAATATACTGTTAACATGATAAGAATTCCTGGAATGAGGGCTAAGTAGGCTGCATCAATAATAATATAGCCGTAATGCTCTTTAATCATCCCTCCCCATGTAGGCATTGGAGGTTGTGCTCCAAAGCCTAAAAAACTTAATCCGGCTTCTAATAAAATAGCTGACGCAAAATTAGAGGCTGCAACAACTAAAATTGGTCCAACAATATTGGGTAAAATATGCTTGTAAATAATTCGCAGGTTACCAAAGCCTAAAGATTTAGCAGCTTCAATAAATTGAGCGTTTTTCATGGCTAAAACTTGTCCTCTTACCAACCTTGCAACTTCTACCCACATAGATAAACCTACCGCAATAAACACTTGCCAAAAACCTTTCCCTAAAGCAAATGAAATAGCAATTACTAAAAGTAAAGCAGGTAAAGACCATATTACATTCATTAACCAGCTAATTGAAGCATCTGTTTTTCCGCCAAAATAACCTGCGGTTGCGCCTAAACTAATTCCTAAAATTAAACTGATAAGCACAGCCATAAAACCTACCATCAAAGATATTCTAGAGCCTATAATCATTCGGCTTAATAAATCTCGACCATAAATATCAGTACCTAGCCAATAAGTTCTTTTAATAATATAATCAGACTTTATTTTTTGGATGTTGTTTGATTGGAACGTTTCTAAAGGAAGGGTTATTAATTCACCAGCTTCATCTCCGCCAATATATTCTCGATAAATGATTTGATTTCTATTGAAACGATATTCAGAGACAGGAATTTCATCAAATAGAGCGGTTTGCCCAAATAACATTTTATTTAAAAAGTTTTGACTTTCTGGCGGTGTACTTTTTGGAATTTTGATGATTGTAAAAGATTTTCCTGGTTTTTCTATGTTAAGCGGCAAATTCATTTTA
>JBILPO010000201.1:0-4635 GCA_044373805.1 Pelobium sp. | reverse complement strand
AAGAGTTTATCAATTATTTTTAAGCGACAACCAAATCTATAACTAATATTTTAGTTTTGCAACTATTTATTTAGTTTTCGTCTGGCTAAATTATTGTTACCTTCATTTTAGCCTAAAGACTTAAATTTTTATCTATGACTTTAATCATTGATTCGGCGTACTACACTAGTTTTTAGATTTGTCAACTCCCTAATAAAATATGCAAGAGCGTGGACAAATTTGGAATAGCAAGAGCGTTAACGATTAAAGCGGCATCCTTTTTTTGTTGTCCTGAGCGGAGTGGAAGGATAAACAAAAAAAGATACAGCGGAAAGAGTGTAAAAACGCCCAAACCTATTTTTACAATTCATTTTTATTAAACCATTTTTTATGAACATTACTTTTCATGGCGCTGCACAAACCGTTACCGGAAGCAAGCATTTAATTAAACTAGATAGCGGAACTCAAATTTTATTAGACTGTGGCATGTTTCAAGGTCATGGAAAAGATACCGCAAAACTTAATGAAGATTTTGGTTTTAATGCTTCGGAAATAGACTTTTTGATTCTTTCTCATGCTCATATAGATCATTCGGGCTTGATTCCTAAATTGGTGGCGAGTGGTTTTAAAGGGCAAATTTTAGCCACACCGGCTACTTATGATTTATGTAAGATTTTATTAGAAGATTCAGCCAATATTCAAGAATCTGATGCCAAATATTTAAACAAGAAAAGAGAAAGACAAGGCAAAAAACCTATAGAGCCATTGTACACCAAATACGATGCTTTGCTAGCGCTTACCTTCTTTAAAAAGATAAAATATGATACCATTTACCAAGTCACTGACGGGGTGAAACTTACTTATAAAGATGCCGGGCATATTATTGGTAGCGCATCGGTCCATTTAGACATTACTGAAAACGAAAAATTGACCAAAATTTCTTTTAGTGGCGATGTGGGCAGGTTTAAAGATTTGATATTGAAAGAACCTGCTACTTTTAGACAAGCCGATTATATTTTAATAGAATCTACTTACGGCAGCAGCTTGCATGAAGATGCTGTTGCTGCAGAAGATAAAATATTAGAAATTATTAGAGACACCTGTATCAATAGAAAAGGCAAAGTGATTATCCCTGCATTTAGTGTTGGGCGTACGCAAGAGCTGCTATATTCTTTAAATAGCTTAGAATTGAAGGGGAAACTACCTGATGTAAAGTATTTTGTAGACAGTCCGCTTTCTGGAAAAGCAACTTTAGTGGTTAAAGCCCATCCATGGAATTTTAATGAAAAAGTGCAAGAAGTTTTAAAAGTGGATGAAGATCCATTTGATTTTAAAGGATTAAGATATGTAGAAGATGTAGAAGAATCTATGGCTTTAAATGATGATCATTCGCCAATGGTGATTATTTCTGCCAGTGGAATGGCCGAAGCTGGTCGGGTAAAACATCATATAAAAAACAATATTCAAGATCCAAATAATACCATTTTAATGGTGGGTTATGCAGAACCTTCTTCTTTAGCGGGTCGTTTATTAAATGGAGTAAATCCGGTACATATTTTTGGTGAGGAGTATATGGTGAATGCACAAATTAAGTTTTTACAATCATTAAGCGCCCATGGTGATCAGGCTGATTTATTACGCTTTTTAGCTTGTCAGGATAAAAGCCTCATCAAAAAGATGTTTTTGGTACACGGGGAAATTAAAACTCAAGAAATATTTAAAGAGAAATTAATGAGTGAAGGTTACCACGATATAGAGATTCCTACCAGGCATCAAAGTTTTGATTTGTAAAACAAAAACAGCCTACGGTTTAAACCGTAGGCTGTTTATTTATGCTAATTTTTTAGAATTATCTAGCTACTGGTGGTTGCGCTTTAGGCAATTCTTTTCTTGGGATTTTCTCTGTTCTTTCCGTTGTGTTGTAAACAAATGAAGCTAAAATAGTTGATGCTTGCATTAAATCAGCAGGAATTAAACGATCGTAAGTATCTTCATTACTGTGGTGAGTACGGGTGTTGTACTCTAATCCATCTTGAATAAATTGAAACCCTGGAATTCCTAAAGCATCAAAAGATTGATGATCTGTTCCGCCTGTGTTTCTAACTGTTACTGTAGTTGCGCCTAAATCAGCAAATGGCTTTAACCATTCGGTAAAAATTGGTCCGGCGGCTTCATTACCTTGTAAATAAATGCCTCTAATTTTTCCGCTACCGTTATCTAAGTTATAGTAAGCAGAAATTTTTTCATGTTCTGGCTTTAATTGCATGGTCGTTCTATCGCCGTAATGTTGAGCGACATACCCTCTAGAGCCATATAACCCTTGCTCTTCTGATGACCATAATGCTATTCTGATAGTGCGTTTAGGCTTTAAGCCCAAAGTTTGAATAATTCTAACCGCTTCCATCATTACCGCACAACCCGCAGCATTATCTGTTGCGCCGGTTGCTGCATGCCAAGAATCTAAGTGGCCGCCCAACATCACCACTTCGTCTTTTAATTTAGAGTCCGTTCCTGGAATTTCGCCAATTACATTATAACCTTGTAAATCTTTATCAAAGAATTTGGTTTTGATATCGGCTTCCATTTCTACTTTAATGCCTGCAACTAGTAAACGTTGCATTCTTAAAAAATCTTCTGATGAAACTTCTAATTCTGGTAAAACTGCCGGAGCATCTTCTGCATAAGAAGCGCCATTGCTGGTAAAAAATGTACCGTGATTTCCTCTAGAATAAGTTAAAATTAAAGCCACACCTTCTTCTTTTAAAAATGAGCTTAGCTGAGTTCTAAATTCTCTTAATTTAGTCATTCTAGCCAAAGCGGCAGGGTCACGCTGACCACCACGTTGTCCTCCACCAGCAGGTGTTGGTGCAACCATTGCTGCTAATTCTTCTTCGGTATATCTTTCTCCGTCTGATTTAAAAGTGGTTGCCAAAACAGCCGCTGTTGGTGTTAAAACTATTTTTCCTTTTAATTTTCCTTTAAATTGCGCTAAATCTGGTAATGAATCTGCTTTCATTAAAACAACTTCACTTTTTATTGGTCCGTTTGTACTTGCTGTCCACGCTTTTGGAGATGCTATAATATTATGGTAATATGGGCTGGTAAATGCCGCATAATACTTTTCTATTTCCCAACCTTTCCCAAACTTACCCCAAGGCTCTAATTTTACGTTTTTTAAACCGTAAGATTTCAGCTTTTCTACCGCCCAATTTTCTGCTCTTTTTAAGCCGGGTGAATTAGATAATCTAGGGCCCGAAACATCAGTTAAATAGAAGGCAGTTTCCATTACTTTGGATCTATTTAAGCCTTCATCTTTAATTTTTTGAGTGATGTCATTATTCTGTGCAATTGCTACAACTGATAAGAGGAAAGCAAATGAACTGGTGAGGAGCAAGTTTTTTTTCATTTTGACGAGTTTGAGGGTTTAAATCAAACTTATTCATTTTGATTGTAAAATCCTGTATACAAATTTAACAAACTTGTTACCTGATAAATGCTTATAAATTTAGAAATTGTAAGCTTATAACCTTAAACCACGCAGCATGAAATTCTTAAAACTGATTGCCCTTCTTTTCATCGTTCAGCAAGCATCGGCTCAAACTACCATTATTAAAAAAGATATGGTGATTAAAAATATGATCGATGAAGTTTCTGAGAAAAATATTGAAGCCAGCGTAAGAAAGTTGGTGAGTTTTGGAACCCGACATACCCTTAGTGACACTTTGAGTAAAACAAGCGGAATTGGAGCTGCCAGAAATTGGTTAAAAAGCGAGTTTGAGAAATACAGCAAAGAAAGTGGTGGTAGGTTAAAAGTAGAGTTCGACGCTTTTGTACAACCTGCAGATGGTAGAAGAGTAACACAAGATGCGACTTTAAAAAATGTAATAGCCATTTTGCCAGGAACAGACCCTACTGACAATAGAGTATTTATAGTCTCGGGGCATTATGATTCTAGAGCATCTGGGGCTAATGATGCCACTTCTGCAGCTCCTGGAGCGGTTGATGATGCCTCAGGAACGGCTGTTTCTTTAGAATTAGCTCGTGTAATGAGTAAGCAAAAATACAATGCCACCATTATTTTTGTGGCTGTTGTTGGCGAAGAACAAGGACTTTACGGAGCCGCTCATTTAGCTAAAAGAGCCAAAGCCGAAGGTTGGAATGTGGTAGCCATGATTACTAATGATATTGTAGGAAATACTTATGGCGGCGAAACTAACTTAAAAGATAACCGATCTGTAAGGGTTTTTAGTGAAGGAGTACCAGTTGTAGAAACCAAAGAACAAGGCGCTTTAAGAATTTCTATTGGGGCAGAAAACGACGGTCCGGCCAGAGAGTTTGCCCGTTATGTAAAAGAAGTTGCAGAGCGTTATGTAGATCAATTAGATGTGAAAATGATTTACCGCAGAGACCGTTATTTGAGAGGCGGAGACCATACCGCATTTTCTCAGGAAGGCTTTACTGCAGTTCGCTTTACAGAAATGAATGAAAATTTTGACAGACAACATCAAGATGTAAGAGTGGTTAATGGTAGAGAATATGGTGACTTGCCTGATTTTGCAGATTATACTTATATCCAAAAAGTAGGGAGAATGAATTTAGCCGTTTTAGCAAATATTGCAAAAGCACCTGCAGAGCCTTTAAATGTAGGTATTGTGA
>JBILPO010000200.1:0-4640 GCA_044373805.1 Pelobium sp. | reverse complement strand
GTTGTTTGTAAATTTCTTCCATGTAACTTACGTTAAATCGCAGGAAATCTATAAGTTCACAAGCAGCATCAATTTCGGCCTGAAAAGCATTTTTAGATTGACAAAGCATTGTAGCCGCATTTAGCTCGTAACGATATTTACCAGCAACTAAATCGGCAGCTTTTAAAAATATGGCAGCTCGGTGTTCCCAAGCTAAGTTTTCCCAATCTTTTTTTGCAGCCAAAGCAGCTTCAATAGCTTTTTTAACGTGGCTTTTATCTCCATAATTAAAATAACCTAATATGTGTTGATGATCATGTGGAGGACGAATAGCTACTTTTTTGTTAGTCGTTATTTCGGTATTTCCAATATACATTGGAATATCTATTTCTTTACTTCGGGCGTCGGCAAGGGCTTTTTTAAGTAAAGCTCTTTCTTTGGTTCCAGAAGCGTAGTTATAAATAGGTTCGTTAGTAGGTATAGGGACGTTAAAAAATCCTTTTAGCATAGATATTGAATTTATGATTTATAGCAAATATAAGGTTTTATGTCATAAACGATTTCTTATAAAAGTATCAATTTAGTGATGGAGTAATTTTTCGATAAAGACGTAAAGTGGTGCGAAATTAGAGTAAACTATGTGTTATTTATCTGTTACAGACATTTCATTTGCTAACGAAAACCTATATTTGGTTATAAATTTTAAACTATGCAGATAAAAAAAATTATTCCTTTTGCTATTGTAATTGTAGCCGTATCCTTAGTTTCTTGGGGAGTAGTTGCACATAGATCTATAGCTAAAATAGCGGAAAATCATTTAACTCCGAAAACTAAAACAGCTGTTTATGCATTATTAGGAACAGAGAGTATGCCCTTAGTAAGTACGTATGCAGATGAAATAAGATCAGATAATAATTATGATTATACCTCTTCATGGCATTATGTAAATCCACCACAAGGGTTAAATTATAACCAGTTTGTGAATTATTTAAAAACAGATACAGCAGCAAATATTTACAACGCTTTGTTGAAAATGGAACGGCAACTTAAAAACAATAAAAGTAATAAAGTTGAGAAAGCTTTCGCTTTAAAGATGATTATTCATTTTGTTGGAGATTTGCACCAACCTATGCATGTAAGTAGGGCCGAAGACCAAGGTGGAAATAAAATTAAAGTGAAATTCCAAAGAAGAGAAAGTAATTTACATTCTTTATGGGATAGCGGTTTAATTGAATATAATGGATTTAGTTTTACGGAAATGGCTACAGATTTAGATCGTGTTAGCGAAGTAAAAATTAAAGAATGGCAAAATGACTCGGTTACCAAATGGTTGTTTGAGTCTTACCAAATTAGTGCAAATTTATATGCTGAGATAGAAAAAAATGCTGATTTAGATTATACCTATTACCCTCAACATTCAGAAATATACAGAGAAAGAATGCAAAAAGCAGGCATTAGGTTAGCCGGATTTTTAAATAATATTTATAAGTAAAGTTCTTTTTTTTATCGCAAAAAAATATAAATCAATCTCATTTTAAAATTGAATTTCTGTTTTTTTGCGATTACTTAATCACTTTTTCATAGACTAAAAAGTGTTGTATAAGTAAAAATTCTTCTCTCTGAAAAAGTTTAAAACCATTGGCTTCCATTTCTTTATTTACTTGTTTTACACTCATTTTATGTAATTCTTTAATGGCAATTTCAGGATCTTCCGCTCGGTATTCTAATAATAAAATTTTTCCATTAGGTTTTAATGCTTTGGCTAAGGCTGATAACATTTCTTGTGGATAAGCCAACTCGTGGTAAACATCAACCATAATAGCTATGTCTATAGAATTTGCAGGTAAATTTGGATTTTGCTCATTTCCCTTAATAATTTCTACATTTTTTGCAGCTTTTGTTTTTTTGCTTTGCGTTAAAATATCTATAAATTCATCTTGTATTTCTACGGCATATACTTTCCCTTCGGAAACTCTTTGCGCTATTCTAAAGCTGTAATAACCACTCCCGGCGCCAATATCCGCTACCACACTCTTTTTATTAATAGGCAATTTATCAATAGCTAAAGAGGTGTTCTCCTCTTCATTTCTATTATTTCGCTCTAGCCATGTTGCACCAGAAGCATCCATCACAAAAGATATTTCTCTGCCTTTATATATTTTCCCAATACCATCTCTACTAGGTGTTTTGTATTCATAAATGCTATCTTTTTTGACAGAAGCCTTTTTTTTTGGTGTTTGAGAACATGCAACCTGAGAAATTAACAGTAAAACAACAGTGAATATTTTTAGCATTTTGAAATTATTTGTCTTAAAAAGAAGTAATAGATGTAAAAGAAAATTGTTTTCATTTTTACGATATAAATTTAAACAAGCTCTAAACTTTATTTGCTATCTGCTTTTAACTAAATTTGCCCTATAAAAATTATAGCGCTTACTTAAATGCATAAAATCCGTTACATATTATTTCCCTTTTCTTTGTTGTACGGAATGATTGTTTTTATCAGGAATAAATTTTATGATTGGGGCTTTTTTAAATCTAGTTCTTTTCAAATTCCAATTATTTCTGTCGGTAATTTAGAGATTGGGGGATCTGGTAAAACGCCCATGGTAGAATATATTCTTCATTTACTTCAAAAAGATTTTACAATAGCAACTTTAAGTAGAGGTTATGGGCGCAAAACAAAAGGTTTTAGATGGGTTAAACCCGATGATAAAGTTCTAAATACAGGTGATGAGCCTTTGCAAATCAAACAGAACTTTTTGGAGGTTGGTGTAGCGGTTTGTGAAAATAGGGTAGAAGGGATTAATGAAATTAAAAATCAATATCAGTTAATTTTAATGGATGATGCTTACCAGCACAGGGCAGTAAAACCTGGGTTAAGTATTCTTTTGTTTGATTATCATCAGTTACAAAAGCCAAAATTATTATTACCTGCTGGGAATTATAGAGAACCTTTTAGTGGGAGAAACAGAGCTGATATTTTAATAGTCACCAAGACGCCACAAAGCATTTCATCGGCCGAAAGGCAAAAAATAAAAGAATCTTTGAAGCTTTTTTTACATCAAAAAGTTTTTTTTTCTGGTATTAGTTATCATCCTCAATTGCAAGCCGTTTTTAGTGATGCTACTTTAGAGGTAAACAACATTACCCAGCAAACTAGATTATTATTGTTGACAGGAATTGCTAAAACTCAACCTTTAGTTACAGCTTTAAAACAATACAGTACGCATATTTTTCATCATGCTTATCCAGATCATCATCAGTTTAGCCAAAAAAATATGCTTAAACTTGTGAACGATTTTAAGCAGATGCAGCAGCGGGATAAAATTATTGTTACCACACAAAAAGATGCTGTACGTTTAAAGTCAGCTGAGTTTCAAAAAATACTGGCAGATTTGCCCATCTTTGAATGGAAGATTACCGTAAGTTTTGATGAAAATGAAAAAAGAGAATTCGATCATTTAATTACAAAATATGCTCAATCACATTAGAGAATCAATTGATTATATCAAACATAGAATAGGAGATTTTGATCCTGAAATTGGAATTATTTTAGGAACCGGCTTAGGTGGATTAGTAAATGAGATGAAAATTGAACATCAATTGATGTATGCTAATATTCCAAATTTCCCAATTTCTACTTTGGAATTTCATTCGGGAAAATTAATTTTTGGTACACTTTCTGGTAAAAAAGTAGTGGCTATGCAAGGCAGATTACATTTTTACGAAGGTTACAATATGAAACAAATTACCTTTCCGGTAAGGGTATTAAAAATGCTAGGTATCCAAACTTTATTTGTTTCTAATGCTAGCGGAGCTTTAAATCCCAATTTTAGAAAAGGAGATTTAATGGTGATTGAAGATCATATTAATTTACAACCCGATAATCCTCTAATAGGAACCAATTTTGAGGAATTAGGTCCGCGTTTTCCTGATATGAGCGCACCTTATCAAAAAGAATTAATAGATAAAGCGTTAAGCATCGCCAAAGAAAGAAATATTACTTGCCACAAAGGCGTATATGTATCCGTAACAGGTCCAAATTTAGAAACTAAAGCAGAGTATAAATTTCTAAGAATTATTGGTGCTGATGCGGTAGGTATGAGTACCGTACCGGAAGTTATTGTAGCAAATCACATGGGTTTACCTGTTTTTGCTATTTCGGTTTTAACCGACGAAGGTTTTCCAGATACTTTAAAGGCGGTTTCTGTAGAAGAAATTATTAAAATAGCAATGGAGGCTGAACCAAAAATGACAACCGTTTTGAAAGAGCTTATTTTACAACTATAATATTGAAAAAGCTTTCTCTACTTATTCTATTTATTTTCTTTTTTGGATTTTCTTACGCCCAAATTTTGCCGGGAAGGCAATTTCCAGAAAGGCCTACTTCTACAAATTCAAACGCAAATGGAAATGAAGGAAACATAGATTCTCTTAGAGAGCAGTTAGATGCAAAAAGGGATTCTATTATTTACACTGCTAAATTTATAAAATTCACTAAGGAAGAATTTTTAAGAGATAGCACTCGTATTTTTCCTTTAGATACCAATATTCAAAACTTTCATCGCTATAAAATTATTGATGACCCTGAAAGCCCTACTATGAATTTGGGTTTAAACGGAATGTCTTACCGAGATTTATTGTTTAACCCAGCTAAA
>JBILPO010000199.1:0-4641 GCA_044373805.1 Pelobium sp. | reverse complement strand
TTCATCATCGTTGAAGATGCGCTAGGAACAGTGGCTTTACTAGCAGCTTTATCTACCTTATTTATTAAATCTGGGTCGCTCAACATCGGCGTAAGCCTTTTAATAGTTTCGCTTAAATCACGTTCGGGCATAATTATTTTTGAATACGTAACTAAAGCGGCTTCTGGACTTTCTGGTTCGTGGTTGTTATTTAATGCCGCCAAATTAATTCTTACGCCCGGAATTTTTTGAGCAGCCAATGCCAGTCCAAAATTCATACGGTTAAGTAAAGCACCAGTGTTAATCCAATATTGACCTTTATCAGGAAAGCCAGTTGGGGCTTGATAATAGTACATTTTTTGCCCCATTTTTGTAATCCAATTGTACAATTGATAAGGCTGAGAAATATTGGCATCTAATGTTCTAACGGCGCTAATGGCTAATTCAAACGGAGATTTTGTTTTCTCCCTAAGCGCTTCTTTACTCCAAAATTCTGGTGAATTTACCATAGTCATCAACACCAATTTTATATCTCCGCCCTTATCTAAAAAGGTTTTGCTCATTTTATCTAACAGGCTTTGTGGCGGGTTATCGCTCATAAAACGTATGGCTAATTTTTTGGTGATAAATTTTGCTGTTGATGGGTTTGTAGCCAGCATAGTTAATAATTGAACGCCCTCTTCATATCCTCCATTTGCAGCAAAACGTTTACCTAAAACAACTTTTTCACCCGTGTCATGTCTGTTTGCAGCAAATAAAAAATCTCCTTGATGTACAAACCCTCGCTCTTCTAATTTACTTTCACCAACTTTTTCAATCATTTTTTTCATCGCTCCACCAGCACCTTCCTCATCCATAGGGAAAACAGTCCAACCGGTGAGCACTTTTGCAGCCTGTGTTACGTCTTGTTGCGTATAACCACCATCTACACCCAAAGTATGTAACTCCATTACCTCACGGGCATAATTTTCATTTAAACCTTGATTTTTTTTGTTTTGCTGAATCTTTTTTAATGCGGCCGCCTTCATGTTATCATTAACAGTTTGGTTAAGCATGGCATTGTTTCTTTTAGGTTGTTCCTCTAAGCTTGTATTGGTGCCGGCACTGCTAAAGTTGTCTAAATAATAAAGCATTGCTGGTGATTTGGCGGTAGCTAAAACCAAGTTCTCAAATTTTCCAAAAACATTAGGCCTAATTACATCACGCTCATAAGCCGGAATAAACATGGCACAATCGTTCTTAGTAATAGATACATTAAAATGATTGAACCAAAAATCTGTTAATACTTCTTGTAATTGGTTGTTTGTATAAGTGGCTCTTAATATTTTTTGATTAATAAATTGCCTAAAAAGCTCTTGCTGAGGTTTTAAGCCTTTATCATCCATATAAATTTTTAGCTGGTTACGATATTCTTTTTGATCAGCTTTGTTGACAGAATCTTTATTGATATAGCCGTCTTTTATGGCTCTTCTTAATACTTGTGCTCCCTTTGGATAAATATTGGTTACTTGCTGGTTACTTAAATTAATGCCATCATAAACAGCAAGCATTTGCATTAAGGAATCGTCAGTCAGCTTGCCTGTAAGTTGTTGTTGAAACCATTTTTCTAATCCTGTTTTTAACACCAAGTCTATGTCTTCAGATTTTGCGCCGTAAGTAAACCTGTTTAACAAATGAAGTGCCGCCTGACGATCTGATAATCCAGCTTTTTTATAGGGAAATGATAATTGACTTTTTTCGTTTCTATCAACTAAAAAAGAAGAAAAAAACATTACACCTAACAAAAGGGCAAAAGGCAAATAAAAATATTTAAGCAATGTTTTCATTTTATATTTTGTTTAATGGCTTTATGACGAAATGAAAATGATAAGGATTAATGCTGCATAAAATATTTGTGGTACAAATAAATCATAACGGCTTGTATTATTGGTTAATAAAGATACGCTATTACTTTCTTGTTAGCACATAAAGGGTAACCTGAGGTGTAGAAACGGTTAAAGATGGGTTAGAATAAAGGTAGCGGAGAATGCAAAATATAGCCAGCTCTTTAACTTATTTTAAGATTTGATAAACAACAAAACTAGCTACATAAGCCAGCGCCAACATATAAGCAAACTGAATTAGTGGCCATTTAATATTTTTTGTTTCCCGGTAAACCACCGCCATGGTACTCATACATTGCATGGCAAATGCGTAAAAAATCATTAAAGAAAAAGCGGTTGCAGTGGTAAAAACAATTTCACCGGTGTTTGGATTGGTCGCATTTGCCATTTTCTCTCTTACCGATTCCATTTTGGTATCATCACCATCTACAGAATAAAGAGTGGCCATCGTCCCCACAAAAACTTCACGGGCAGCAAAAGAAGTAATTAAGGCAATTCCTATTTTCCAATCAAAACCTAAAGGCCTAATACCGGGTTCAATTGATTTGCCTAATAAGCCAGCATAAGAATTTTCTAATTTTTCTGACGCTATTAATCTATTAATCTCTTCTGGAGAGAAACTATTAATGATTTCTGGAGTTTGGTATTTCTTCTCAATCAGTTCAAATTTATTGGACGGACCGTAACTGGCCAAAACCCATAAAATAATAGAGACTGCAACAATTACTTTTCCGGCTTCGGTAACAAAAGTTTTTACGCTTTCATACATGGTTATCCCTACATTATTCCATCTAGGCATGCGGTAAACAGGCAGTTCCATAATGAAATAGCTTTTCAAATCACTTTTGATAATTAATTTCATGACCCAAGCCACCAAAACAGCCGTAATAATACTCAATAGGTATAAAGACATCATGGCTATACCTTGCAAATTAATGAAACCTAAAAGCATTTTTTTAGGGACCACTAAAGAGATTAACAAGGTATAAATAGGTAAACGAGCAGAGCAACTCACTAAAGGAGTCACCATAATGGTAATAATTCTATCTTTCCAACTCTCTATGGTTCGGGCACTCATAATAGCAGGAACTGCGCAAGCTAAACCCCCAATTAAAGGCACTACAGATTTTCCGCTTAAGCCCACTTTTCTCATGAGCTTATCCATCATAAAAGTAACACGAGACATATAGCCCGTATCTTCTAACATAGATATGAAGGCAAATAATAGTGCTATTTGCGGAATAAAAACCATTACTCCACTTAAACCTGCTAAAACGCCATCAATTAACAAATTGGTTAAAGCGCCTTCTGGCAAATATTGATGCCCCATTTCTGCCAACCATACAAAAACGGTTTCTATCAGTAGCATTGGATATTCTGACCAAGCAAAAATAGACTGGAAGATGGCAAAAAGCACCCCAACAAAAATAATTAGTCCCCAAAATTTGTGGGTCAAATAATGGTCTATTTTATTACTAATGTTCTCTTCTAAAGCAACCGAAGTATATTTTACGGTGTCTAATAAGATATCGTTAATGTAATTATAGCGAGCAATAGTTTCTGATGCTTGTGCCTTTTGACTGTGAAAGTCGTATTTAATTTCTAAAGCCTTAATGTGCTCAGCCTGAGCTTTACTTAAATACTTTAAATGATCATGTTGATGCGCAATTTGAAGCGCTATGTAAGGATTTTGTATAGCTAAGTAGCTAGAAATAGCTCTAATTAATTCTGGCGCAATCACCTCTACATCAATAGTAGGCAACTGTAACGGCATTTTAGTATGGTATTGAATAGCTTTTTTAAGCTCCTCAAGACCTTGTACTTTTCTTGCTGCTAATGGAATTACGGGAATATTTAGTCTTTTAGCTAAAGCGTCTATATCAATTTCCATATTGCCTTTAGCGGCCAAATCCATCATGTTTAAAGCAATGATGACGGGCAAACCTAAGTCGGCAATTTGAGTGTACAGTAAAAGATTTCTTTTTAGATTAGTTGCATCGGCTACAATTAATACTAAATCTGGATAAGAAGGGTTATTAGGATTGGATAAAACCTCAAAAACGATAGTTTCATCAGCGCTCTTTGGGTATAAGCTATAAGTACCTGGTAAATCAACAATTTCAATAGACTGGCCGTCTGGCAGTTTACTAATCCCTGTTTTCTTATCAACAGTTACCCCAGGAAAATTTCCAATTTTTTGATTTAAACCCGTAAGCGCATTAAAGATCGTAGATTTTCCGGTATTGGGATTACCTACTAATGCTACTCGGAGTTTATTTTTCAATCTTAAAGATTAAATTAATTCTATGGTGGAAGCTTCTTTTTTTCTTAATGATAATTGATAACCCGATACAGAAACTGCAATGGGATCTCCGAAAGGAGCAACACGCTCTACTTTAACTAATTCTCCTGGCAGGCAACCCATTTCCATCAATTTCACAGACATTTCTAAATCTGTAAATTCTTTGATGATGCCTTGCTCTCCTATTGCTAATTGCGATAACTTCATGGTGTATTTGAATCAGTGGTCCGAAATTAAAGCTTATTTATATTAAATCCAAATAAGATTGGAGCGAATTGTCATTTAAGTTTCAATTCGTTTTTTGGTCTTATAATTATTAACTAAACTTTAAATAATTCTTATTTAATTCCCCTTGAAGGAACAATTTGTTGACTAAATTTTGGGCATTGACAGCCTTTTTTAAAAATACCACAGGCACTTAGAAAACATAGTAGCATGAAAATGGACGTGATTTTTAAAGTATTCTTCATTATTCTA
>JBILPO010000198.1:0-4651 GCA_044373805.1 Pelobium sp. | reverse complement strand
TATTCTTTTTCATCATTAACCAAGTTTTAAGTTTTTTTGTGATCAATTAATAGCTAATAAATAGCTAAATATTTATCTGTTAATTATTGTTTCAATTAGAATTTAACTCTTGATAATCAAACCAGTTAAAATCAGCATGGTTAGAAGTTTTGTTTCCATTACTACTGGCATACATAGCTAAGTAAACACCTGTAAATCCTCCGGCAATGGTTCTGTTTAACATACTACCATCTACCTTATCCATTAACAATTTCCATTCACCTTCATTTGTAGCAAAATAAAAAGCATAGTCTTGTCCTATAGCAGATACCTTCAAATACAGTTTTTTAACATTTACCTCTTGTTCTGCTAATATTTCTGTGCTATTGGCTTTTATTTTAGTTAACCTGATGACTTTCTTGCCATCTTTTAAAAGACACTCGAGTTTAAAGTGATATTGTGGGTTTTGATAAACCAGTAAACCTGCTGTCTCTTTATTTTGTGGAGAAAAGTCCATCAATGTGCTAGCCGTAAAATTTATGTGCTGTTGCCTGCGACCAATAAAAGCTGGGTTAACTTTTTCTGTAATTGTTTCGGGCTTCAAAAACAACCTTAAGCTGCCTTTATTTTGATTTAAACTATATAGTTTTTCTGAAGGTGTTCTAATTAAATTCCATTGAAATGCTAATAAATCATTGTTAAAGTCATCTCTTACGGCAGGTTGTTCAATTTTAAATTCAGGTAAATTAGGTGCTGGGAATTCCGCTAATATTCTGCCTTCATTGGGTGCTACGACAGGCCATCCGTCTTCCCAAGTTAGCGGCGCTATAAACGTTTCTCTTGCTAAATTGGCGTAAGATGCGCCACCATATGGTCTGGTGCCCAGTAAAACAGTATACCATTCCCCATTTTGTGTCTCTATAAAATCTGCATGGCCAATACATTGAATAGCATAATTATTGCCTAAATGCCTACTGGTGATAATCGGATTTTTTGGCGCTGTTTCATAAGGACCTATTATATTTTTACTTCTAAAAACGGTAACCGCATGGTTAAAGTCAGTGCCTCCTTCTGCAATAATTAAATAATAAAAACCATTTACTTTATAAATATGGGGGGCTTCAATATTTCTAGCTTGTCTTACTGCTCCTTCATCTAATAAAAGTGTTACAGGGCCAACTAGTTTCATGGTTTTAATATCAAATTCTTGTAACCATATTTCTCTTTGTTTAAAATATCTTTCTCCTCCGTCAGGTACACGGTTTCCGGTATACCATACTTTTCCGTCTTCGTCGAAAAATAAACTTGGGTCTATTCCCGGTGCGTTTTCTAACCAGAATGGATCACTCCACGGTCCTTTCGGATTACTTGCGGTTACTATGAAATTTCGTTTAGATGGATCGCCACCGGCCCTTGTACATAATAAATAATATATCCCTTGATGGTATCTTATGGTTGGTGCAAATATACCTGCTGATGGATTGATTCCGTCTAAAGGCACCTGACTGGGTCTATCTAAAACATGCCCTATTTGTTGCCAGTTTACCAAATCTTTACTATGAAAGAGGGGTAAGCCAGGGAAATACTCATTGCTAGAGCATACCAAATAATAATCTTCTCCCACACGGCAAATACTAGGATCGGGGTAATAACCTTTAAGAATTGGGTTTTTTAATATGTTTTTATTTTGAGCGTAGGTGTTTTGAATAAAAAATAAGCAAATGAATAAAAAAGTAAGTTTAGCTTTTGACATAAAATAAATTAATTAGTAGCGTTTTGGCTTTCCTAAATTGAAAGTGAATTTTTTTTACACCTTATCTATTTTAGTTAGAGCAAATCAATAAAAGTAACTCACATAACAATTGAAAATAAATGATATTTATTTAATAGGAATAGATGGATAGAATAAAAGAAGAACGTTTTAAACTTTAAGTAGTAAGTTTTAAAAAAAAAATAGTTAGGGAATTTATATGTGTGCTCAGAGAATTAAATCTCCTCAATGTAAATGAATAAAGAAGAATATATTAAATGGTATGAAAAATCAATAGAGGGGAAGCTTTCTACTGAGGAGAGAGAACTGCTGGAGAACTATACAGACGAGTTTAATTTAGAAGCCCATCAATGGGATGAAAAATTGATGGGTGATAAGAACAAAGTTAAAAAAGAAATTTTTCAGCAAATTTTAAACGGTATAGAAGCTAAAGACTCAAGGGTTTTGTCATGGAAAATATGGCTTGCGGCAGCATCAATAATTTTTGTAATGCTTACATCCGGAATATACTTTTATACTCAAAATCAAATTGATGCAACAACTATAATTAGTAAAACTGAATCTAATATTGAGGTATTGTTAGGCAATAATCAGGCTACACTTACTCTTTCTGACGGTTCAAAAATAGCCCTTAATGATACTAAAAATGAGGTTATCAAAAAAGAAGCAAATGCTGAAATAAAAAAAATAAGTACTTCTTTAATCTATAGCAGGTCAGTAGATAAAATACCTTCCAATTTATATAATACTGTGAGTACCCCAAATGGCGGTCAATATCATATTCAGTTAGAAGACGGTACTAAAGTGTGGTTAAATGCAGCTTCTTCTATACATTTTCCTGTAGCTTTTTCAGGTGTAGAAAGAGTTGTGGAGCTTAAAGGTGAAGCTTATTTTGAGGTTGCCAAAAATGCCAAGATGCCTTTTAAGGTATATTTGAATAGTGGTAAAACAGATAAGTTGATGCAAATTGAAGTATTAGGCACTCACTTTAATGTATCTGCTTATTCAAATGAAGATTTCAAAACAACGCTCCTAGAAGGATCGGTAAGATTGACTAATAATTCTAAAAAAAGTTTGATTTTACAGCCAGGAGAGCAATCTGTTTTAAATAATTTTGGCAAAATGGAAGTTAAGCCTGCAAATCTTAAAGAGGCTATAGCTTGGAAAAACAGACTTTTTATATTCGACCATGAAAATATAGAAGGTATCATGAAAAAACTCTCTAGATGGTACAATATAGAAGTTGAATATGTTGGGGAGTTGGCCAATAAAGAGTTTGTAGCTACGATATCAAGAGACGAAAACTTATCAGAAGTTTTAAAATTGCTGGAACTTACAGGTACAGTTCAATTTGAAGTAAAAGGAAAGAAAGTAATAGTTAGATAATTGAAATTTTAGCGTATTTTAGTTACTTATTTTTGAAAGTGAAAATAAATTAACAACTAACACGATGTTATTTTTGCTTTCTTACAACTAAAAAAACCAATAATTCATAACCTAAATTTCGTGAAATATTTTACAAAAGGTAATTTTAGTACCCCGCTTTTTAGGTTACTAAACATTTTACGTAAAAAAAAAATATATCTCTTTACAGCCATAAGTGTGATTTTGCTTTTACACACTAAAGCCTATGGTCAAAATATAAGTTTATCAGAGAAAAATAAAGGTTTAGAAGAAATATTTAATAAAATAGAAATACAGTGCGATTATATTTTTATTTTCAATACCATTTCATTAAATAAAGCTAAGCCAGTTTCTATAAAAGTAAAAAACCTAGATATTTTACAAGTTTTAGAGCTATGCCTTAAAGACCAGCCTTTAACTTATACCATCATTAAGAAAACTATCATAATAAAAGAAAGAGAGCTAAAAGTAAATCCATTAATTCCGCAAGAAACGCTTATTGTTTATGGTACAGTTACGGATGAAAAAGGTAATCCATTTCCAAGCGTACAAGTAGCTATAAAAAATACAGATGTTTTAACTTTAACAGACTTAAATGGACGTTATAAAATCATCTTATCGAATCAAAATAATATCATTTCCTATGATATTTTGGGATATTACAGGCAAGAATTTGAAATTAAAGACGACTATAACATCAATGTTAAAATGAGTCCTGATTTAAAGATTTTGGAAGAAATTATTTTGGTTGGGTACGGAGAGACTAATAAAAGAGATTTAACAGGTTCTGTTGGGGTGGTAGATATGAAAGACCTTACAAGGGCCCCAGTAAAGTCATTTGATGAAGCTTTTGCTGGTCGGATTGCTGGGGTACAGGTTACCTCTCCTGATGGACAACCCGGTGCAGCGCCCAGTATAATAGTGCGTGGCGGTAACTCAGTCACGCAAAACAACTCTCCTTTGTATGTGATAGATAATTTCCCATTAGAAGACTATAATATTAACTCTATCCATCCAGAAGATATTGAATCGATAGAAGTTTTAAAAGATGCTTCTTCAACAGCTATTTATGGGGCTAGAGGGGCAAATGGTGTTATTTTAATCACCACAAAAAAAGGCGTTAATGGGAAACCCATTTTTTCCTTCAACAATTATTATGGCTTACAACAGAATACATCTGAAATTAAGTTGATGAAGCCTTATGAATTTGTGAAATATCAATTTGAACTAGATTCGGCCAGAGCTAGTTCACTTTATTTACAAAATGGAAATACCATTGAAGATTACAGGTATCAAGAAGGTATAGATTGGCAGCAGCAACTATTTAGAAATGCGCCTATTATTTCTTCCTATTTATCTATTAGAGGTGGTAAACAAGATAGTAAGTATGCTTTTTCAGGTTCTGTTTTTGATCAAGATGGAACTGTAATCGCTTCAGGTTTTAAACGTTATCAAGGACGCTTAGTGGTAGAACAAGCTATTAATAAAAGGTTAAAA
>JBILPO010000197.1:0-4654 GCA_044373805.1 Pelobium sp. | reverse complement strand
AATCTTTAATTTGATATTTTAAATTGGTGATTCTTTCTATGCCCATTCCAAAAGCAAAACCAGTATATTTTTTAGAATCGATGTTTACATTGTCTAAAACGTTAGGATCTATCATTCCACAGCCTAGAATTTCTACCCAACCACTGTATTTACACATTTGGCAACCTGCACCTTTACAAATTGTACAAGAAATATCCATTTCTGCTGAGGGTTCTGTGAAAGGGAAAAAAGAAGGACGGAAACGTACTTTGGTGCCTTCACCATATAATTCCTGAACGAAATAGTAAAGTGTTTGCTTTAAATCTGCAAATGATACATTCTCATCTACATATAAACCTTCTACTTGATGAAAAAAGCAATGCGCTCTGGCTGAAATGGCTTCGTTTCTATAAACTCTGCCTGGCATTAAGGCTCTAAAAGGTGGCTTGCCAGCTTCCATTAACCTTACTTGCACTGATGAAGTGTGGGTGCGAAGAGCGTACCCCCCAACCACCGGAGGGGATGTTGTCTGTCCTGTTTTCTCTGCTGCAAGATCTGCTTGCGCTTCTTCCACTTTAGGGGGAAAGACCGAGATGGGGGCTTCTAAGAAAAAAGTATCCTGCATATCTCTTGCGGGGTGTTCTTCAGGGAAATTTAGTGCAGAGAAATTATGCCAGTCGTCTTCAATTTCTGGTCCTTCTGCTACTACAAAGCCTAATCTTTTAAAAATCTCTACAATTTCTTTTCTTACTAAAGACAATGGGTGGCGACCACCAATTTCAAAACCTTCTCCAGTAAGGGTTAAATCTTCTGTTGATGCAGTGTTTTGATCTTTAGACGTGAATGTATCTTTAAAATCGTTAAACTTAGCTTCTGCTAATTGCTTAAACTCATTCAAAACTTTTCCTAAAACGCGTTTCTCTTCTGGTGAAACGGCTTTAAATTCATCAAATAAATCTTTAATGATACCTTTTGTACCTAAAAACTGAATGCGGAAGCTTTCTAGCTCTTCTGCTGTTTTGGGTTCAAAAGCTTCAATTTCTGTAGTGTATTGATTGATTTTAGACTGCATAGGGTACAAATTTAATAAAAAAAAGTCCCGTATTTACGGGACTTTATATCTTAATCTAAATGTGATGAGAATTTTACTTTTTGCGTTAACTATAAAAGCGAAATCCTTTTTGCTTTTTTCGTAAAAAAATAGCGTTTCCCTTGAGCGAACGGGCAGGGACAGCGTGTTAGAACGTCCAAATCAATATTTGTAAAAGCTGGCCTACTTAATCACCCCCAGCTCTTTACCCACTTTTATAAAAGCATTAATGGCTTTATCTAAATGATGCTGATCATGAGCGGCAGACATTTGCACTCTTATTCTGGCTTTACCTTTTGGTACTACCGGGTAATAAAAGCCAATCACATAAATGCCTTCTTCTAACATTTTGGCAGCAAAATCTTGAGAAAGTTGCGCATCATATAACATTACAGGCACTATTGGATGTACTCCAGCTTTAATTTCAAAACCAGCGGCAGTCATTTTTTCTCTGAAGTATTGGGTATTAAATTCTAACTTATCTCTTAATTCGGTGGTTTCGGTTAACATATCCAACACTGCAATAGAAGCTCCAACAATAGCTGGTGCTAAAGTATTAGAGAAAAGGTAGGGGCGAGAACGCTGACGTAAAATATCAATCACCTCTTTTGGGCCGGCCGTAAATCCTCCAGATGCGCCACCTAAGGCTTTTCCTAAAGTACCGGTAATAATGTCTACTCGGCCCATTACGTTGTGGTGTTCATGTGTTCCTCTACCGGTTTTACCCATAAAACCACTGCAATGGCATTCGTCAATCATCACTAATGCCTTGTATTGATCGGCCAAATCACAAATTTTATCTAATTGGGCAATGGTGCCATCCATAGAAAAAGCGCCATCTGTTACTATAATTCTGTGACGTAAATGTTGTGTTTCTTGTAATTGTTTTTCTAAATCCTCCATGTTATCATGCTTATAGCGATAGCGTTGTGCTTTACATAAACGCACCCCATCAATAATAGAAGCATGATTTAATTCATCAGATATTATGGCGTCTTCATCATTAAATAAAGGTTCAAAAACACCTCCATTAGCATCAAAAGCTGCGGCATATAAAATGGTATCTTCAGTGCCTAAAAATTCTGAAAGCTTTTGTTCTAATTCTTTATGGATGTCTTGTGTACCGCAAATGAAACGGACAGAAGACATGCCAAAACCATGACTATCAATTGCGGCCTTAGCGGCGGCAGTCACTTTTGGATGTGAGGATAATCCTAAATAGTTATTGGCACAAAAATTAGTAACTTCTGTGTTTCCATTTACAATAATATCAGCACCTTGTGGACTGGTAATAATTCGTTCTTTTTTATATAGACCTGCAGATTCAATATCTTCCAATTCTTTTTTAAGAACGGGCTTAAGGGTTTGGTACATGGTAATTAATTTTTAGATTTTAAAATTAAGGAATCATTTTTGGATGTACTAATTAAATAAAAATGAACTCAATCTAAATTTATTAGATTACCCGAGAGCTATGAAGAAATTTTTTCCTTTTTTGGTCCTTTTTTTATTGTCAATTGGTCTTAAGGCGCAGTCTCCTGATTCTTTGAGATGGGTTAACCAATTTATAAGGGAAACTATAGCGGTACAAAAAAGTAATTCTCTAATTGGCTTTGAATGCAGTGGGTATCTTAAAAACTCGTTGACTTTAGATAAAAAGCCCGAAAAGTTTTTAGGAAAAAATGTCGAAAAATACAGCAAACTTTTAAATCATCAATTAATTTGGTTGTTTGAATCTTATGGCACCGTTTATTTCACACCAGAAGATGGTTATAAAGAGTCTATAGTAGCTAGCCGCAGCTTT
The DNA here is from genome assembly GCA_044373805.1 of Pelobium sp. Lineage (GTDB taxonomy): Bacteria > Bacteroidota > Bacteroidia > Sphingobacteriales > Sphingobacteriaceae > Pseudopedobacter. The sequence goes on along the minus strand of JBILPO010000197.1, from coordinate 1,781 downwards.
GGTAAATACCCATCTTGGGAGTTTAAAAGTGCTGTGGAAATGATGACAGATTTCTCTAAAGATGTGGTGAGATTTGGCGCTTTAAGCGATAAAAGCTTTGTTTCTCCCTTAGCTAATAATGCTTTCAATTTTTACACTTATGAGGTGATAGAAGTGAAAGGGAATTTGGTTGTTATAAAAGTAAAATCGAAGAAATTATATGAGCCAACATTTGAAGGTATTTTAGAAATTGATAGCTTAAGCAAGCAAGTGATGAAGCTTGATTTGCGAACTACAGGAAACAAGGGCATTAATTTCATCGATTCTTTAAGGATAAAACAAAATTTTAATATAGGACAGTTTTCGCCGGCATCAACCCAATTTGTATATAAAGGTAAACTGCTAAAGTTTTCTTTCTCAGGATCTGTGGAAGTTGATTTTAAAAAATGGTTACCATTGAATAAGATGCCTAATCATTTCGAAAAAATGGAAGTGATTAAGGAAGATTCTGCAGCATATCATCCAGAACTATTAGAAAGTAACAGAACTATTCCCTTAACGCTTCAGGAGCGAATGAGCTTAGCCTTTCAGGATACTTTGAAAAAACGACAAAAGTATCAAGATTTTACAGATTCTATTGAAGGCATTGTACAGAAAGCACCATTCTTTCCGCTTCTTTTTAGTGATTTGGTTTGGAAGAGTAAAAACCAAAAAAGAGCAATTATTTTTGATCCTATTTTACCGGCATTTTTTTATAATACGGTGGAAGGTGCGGGTATTAATTATGGTTTTGCACTCTTGGCTTATGCTAAAAAAGGAAAATACTGGTCGGTAATCCCTAAAATAAGATACGGAATGGCTAATAATGAATTAAATTCTGATATTTCATTTTCATGGCTTTACGATCCTAAAAAAAGAGGATTGATTAATCTTAGTGCGGGTAGTACCTATGCAGATTTAAATCCGAATGGAACTTTAAACTCCCTGCAAAACACATTGAATACTTTGCTTTTTGAACAAAACTTTATGAAATTATACCGAAAGGAGTATGGCAGTTTAAGTGTGGGAAAAGAGCTTGTTGGTAATCTTTATCTTTCCGCTGGCGCCGAGCTTTCTAGAAACTACTCGGTGCAAAATAATTTTGATTATTCTTTTAGAAATATCAAAGAAAGAAATTTTAGCTCTAATAACCCATTAGATCCTAATATGCAAACGCAGCTTTTTCCAAACAACACCTCATTTCACATCAATGCATCTTTTATCTACACCATTAATCAGCCTGTTATTATTCAAAATGGGATGAAAACTTATAAACTACCTTTAGGCCCTCGGTTTATATTAGATTATAGAAAGGGTTTTACAGGTATTTTTAATTCAAATTCTGATTATCATTTTATGGAACTATCTGTTCAGCAAGAAAAGCTTAACATGGGTCTATGGGGCTACGGTTCTTACTCTGTTTCGGCAGGTAAATTTTTTAATGTTAAAAATGTTTATTATCCAGAATGGCGTCACTTTGTAGGGAACATGGCGTTGGTGTTTAATCCGGGTTTAAAGAGCTTTCACTTGCTTAATTTTTATACTTACAGTACCAATCAATATTTTTTGGAAGGTCATTTTGAGCATAACTTTAATATGCGTTTCTCTAATCATTTACCCATACTTAGAAAATTAAAATTAGAAGAACTTTTTGGAGGCGCATATCTTTATCAACCGCAAAAAAATCAATATTATGAACTTTATGCAGGCCTTAGAAGATTAATGTTTAGGGTAGATTACGCTTTCTCTTTTGATAAAGAGGG
>JBILPO010000196.1:0-4674 GCA_044373805.1 Pelobium sp. | reverse complement strand
TATTAGCTATTATATTAATTCAAAAGAAATATAAAAATTTATATTAAATTTCTATAAATTAATTGTGTAAACAAATAAATGTTTCTATATTTGTCATGCCCTCCCAAAGGGCATGTTTTTCATAGGTAGATGTAGGGTCGAATACTTGTTATTCGGCCCTTTTTTATTTACAACTTTTTTGAATAAATTTTGTTAAGCTTTTGTATGAAAAAAAAGAAAATAGTAGTTGCAATTACCGGTGCTAGTGGGGCCATTTATGCTAAAGTATTGTTACAAAAATTAGCGGCTTTAGGAACTCAAATACAAGATTTAGCTGTAATCATGTCAGACAATGCAAAAGATGTTTGGCGATATGAGTTAGAAGATGAATCTTACAAAGAGTTTAACGTAAAGTTTTACGATAAAAACGATTTTATGGCTCCTTTTGCATCAGGATCTGCCCGTTACGATACCATGATTATTATTCCATGTTCTATGGGAACTATGGGTAGAATAGCGTCGGGTATTTCTAATGATTTAACCACCAGAGCCGCAGACGTGATTCTAAAAGAAAGACGAAGACTTATTTTGGTAGCAAGAGACACTCCTTTAAACTTGATACATATTAATAATATGAAAACCATTACTGAGGCTGGAGGCGTAATTTGTCCGGCGGTGCCTTCTTTTTACAGTAAACCAAAAACTTTAGAAGACGTAGCTGCAACAGTAGTGAATAGGGTACTAGATTTAGCTGGTTTTGAAGTGGATAGTTACCAATGGGGAGAAAAAGAAACGAATTAGTTCAAAATTCATATCTTTGCAGCTTAATAAATTATGGCTAAAAAAGTTGCTTTTTACACCCTAGGATGTAAATTAAATTACTCTGAAACATCTACCATTGGCAGGCAGTTTACAAACGCAGGTTTTGAAACTGTTGATTTTACCGAAGCTGCAGATGTTTACATCATTAATACTTGCTCTGTAACAGAAAATGCAGATAAAAAATGTAGAAAGGTAGTTAAAGAAGCGCTTAAACATTCTCCATCAGCTTATATCACAATTGTAGGTTGCTATGCTCAGCTTAAGCCAAAAGAAATTGCCGAGATTGAAGGCGTTGATATGGTTTTGGGCGCAGCAGAGAAGTTTATGATTGTAGATTTCATATCAGATCTTACTAAAGAACCAAAAACAATCATCCATAATAAACCAATTGATGAAACCAATCAATTTGTATCTTCTTATTCTTACGGAGACAGAACCCGTACATTTTTAAAAGTTCAGGATGGTTGTGATTATTCTTGTACGTTTTGCACCATTCCGTTAGCCAGAGGAGAAAGTAGAAGTGATACCATTCCAAATATTATTAAACAAGCCGAAGAAATAGTAACATCTGGCGTAAAAGAAATTGTACTTACTGGAGTAAATATTGGCGATTTTGGAATCAGAAATGGAGAAAGAGTTGACAAATTCTTTGATTTGGTACAAGCTTTAGATGAAGTAGAAGGAATAAATAGAATAAGAATATCATCTATAGAACCCAATTTATTAACCAATGAGATTATTGAGTTTGTAGCCAATTCTAAAAGATTTGTTCCGCATTTTCATATTCCTTTGCAATCTGGCTCTAATAAAATTTTAGGTTTGATGAAAAGACGTTATCGCAGAGAACTTTATGTAGATAGGGTAAATACCATTAAGTCTTTGATGCCAAATGCCTGTATTGGAGTTGATGTCATTGTAGGCTTTCCGGGCGAAACCCGAGAAGATTTTTTAGACACCTACAATTTCTTGAATGAACTTGATATTTCTTATTTGCATGTTTTTACTTATTCAGAAAGAGATGATACGCCAGCGAAAGATATGGAAGGTGTGGTGCCGGGTTCACAAAGAGCTGATAGAAGTAAAATGTTGCATATTTTATCAGATAAAAAAAGAAGAGCATTTTATGAAACTCAGTTGGGTAAAGATGCTTTAGTTCTTTTTGAGGCAGACCATAAAGAAGGCTTTATGCATGGTTTTACTTCTAATTATGTAAAAGTGAAGGTAAAGTATGACCCCGTTTTAGTTAACGAATTAAAAACCGTTAAACTAACAGCACTTTTGCCTGACGGTGAAGTAAGTGTAACAGAAGCACAAGAAATATTAACCCATTAATTTCCAAACTATTCATTATTTTAATTCATGTTCCCAACCCTTTCTCATTTAATAGATTATCTTTTTGGAATAAATATTCCTTTACCCATTCAAACCTTTGGTTTTTTTGTTGCTATGGCATTTATTGCAGGTTATTGGGGGTTTTCAGAAGAATTTAAAAGGAGAGAAAAATTAGGTGAAGTACATCCTTTTCAAAGAGAAGTAATAATAGGAAAACCAGCAAGCCTTTCTGAACTGATTTTAAACGGCTTATTTGGTTTTTTAATTGGATATAAAATTATTTATGGCCTTTTAAATTACAGTGCATTTGTAAATGATCCTCAAGGTTTTATTTTATCATTTAAAGGAAATTTTATTGCTGGGATTATTTTAGGGGCAATTTTTGTTTATTGGGCGTATCAAGAAAAAAAGAAAGAACAATTACCTCAACCTAAAAAAGTTACAGAAACGGTTCATCCATACCAATTAATGGGGACTTTAATTGCTTGGGCTGCTATTGCCGGAATTATTGGGGCTAAGCTTTTTGATAATTTAGAAAATTGGGATCGTTTTATGGTAGATCCAATTCAAAACCTACTTTCTTTTAGCGGTTTAACTTTTTATGGAGGCTTAATTTGCGGTGCCATAGCTGTATTATACATTTCGGGTAAAAATGGTATCAAAGCTATTCACATGAGTGATATTTCTGCACCGGGTTTAATGCTAGCTTATGGTGTAGGAAGAATTGGTTGCCAATTATCTGGTGATGGCGATTGGGGCATTAATAACCTTAATCCAAAACCAAATTGGTTATCATGGGCTCCAGATTGGGTGTGGTCTTTTAAATATCCTCATAACGTAATCAATGAAGGAGTTTTAATTCCTGGTTGTGAAGGTAAGTTTTGTTATGAGTTAGCATTTCCTGTTTATCCAACACCACTTTATGAAGCGGTAGCTTGTATTTTATTATTTTTCTTTCTTTGGTCTATTAGAAAAAAAATCACCACTCCTGGAGTGCTGTTTTCTATTTATTTGATTCTAAATGGTTTAGAAAGGTTTTTTGTGGAAATGATTAGAGTGAATTCTAAATATCATATAGGTTCTTTTTCTTTTACCCAAGCCGAATTAATTTCAACGCTTTTGGTTTTAGGAGGAATTGTTGGCTTATTTTTATCATTAAGTGCAGCTAAAAAAGGAAAGGAAATTGCTTAGTGAACACTGAAATTAAAACAGTAGCAATCAACAATAAATTCTTTCATAGTAAGGTTGTTAGATTTTTTCTTTCGGCAGGTATTGGTATGGTGGTTGATGTTTTTGTTTATTTTATTGCCATTACTTATTTTTTAAGTAAAGAGCGGATAAAGGTTTTTAATTATCAGGTAAGCGCACATGAAATTTCTTTAGTAGTCTCTTACTCTTGTGGAGTTATCGCTAATTTTATTTTAACTAAATACGCTGTTTTTTCTGAATCAACAGTAAAAGGAAGTAAGCAGTTTTTTAGATTTTCTTTAATTGCAGGCTTAGGTTTTTTTGCTAATTACAGTCTGTTAAGATTTTTTGTAGAATTTTGGGATGTTCTACCAATTATTGCTAGAATATTATCTGCTCTAAGTTTAGGATTTGCAAGCTATTACATCCATAAATTATTTACGTTTAAAGTAGAAGATTAGTATGAATTATAAAGATTTATGTGAGCAGGTTATTGAAGTAGCTAAAATGGCAGGAGGTTTTATTAGAGCAGAGGCTTTAGCCTTTAATTCCTCACACATAGAATATAAGGGCTTAAATGATATGGTTTCTTATGTAGATAAAACTGCCGAAACAAAAATTATAAATGAGTTAAGTTTACTTTTACCAGATTCTGGTTTTATAGCAGAAGAAGGAACGCAAAATACTACAGCAGAAACGTTTAATTGGATTATAGATCCTTTAGACGGAACTACAAATTTTATTCATGGAATTCCTACTTACGCGGTAAGCATTGCTTTAAAAGAAAACGATGAATTAGTTATTGGAGTAATTTACGAGATCAATAGAGATGAGTGCTTTTATGCATGGAAGGGGAGTGAAGCTTTTTTGAACGGAAATAGAATTTCTGTTTCCGAAAACAAGGATTTAAGTAGTTCATTAATTGCTACAGGTTTTCCTTATTATGATTTTAAGAGGCAACAATCTTACATTAATCTTTTTAATGATGTGATGCAAAAATGCCATGGATTAAGAAGAATAGGAGCGGCCTCAGTAGATTTAGCTTATACAGCATGTGGCAGGTTTGATGCTTATTTTGAATACAATTTAAAGCCGTGGGATATTGCGGCAGGACTTTTGATATTAAAACAAGCGGGCGGAGAGTATTTTGATTTTGAGGGAGAAACAAATTCATTAAAAACTTGTGATGTTGTAGCTACAAATGGTAAATTATCATTAGAATTGAATAAGATTATAAAACATAATTTTAATACTCATCATCATGATTAAGAAAATATTACTTGCTATAGGTGTAATTTTAATTATTATTCAGTTTATAAAGCCCGAAAAAAACATTGCACTAGGCGCTCAGCC